>PWPN01000130.1 GCA_003557125.1 Phycisphaerae bacterium
CCTTCGTCGCCGAGCGCTTCCCCGAGATTCCCATCTACAACATCGAGGCGCACCTCGTGCAGGTCGAAGGTCGACGCCGCCCCGTGGCCCTCGTCGGCGGACTGCAGCCGAACCTCATTCTCGGCGCCGCCCTCGGCGCGAAGTTCGCCTTCTCTGAAGAGCGCGACCCGGACATCACGCCCACGCCGCTGGCGGACCTGGCCGACCCCGACGCGCTGGGCGCCATCGACTGGCCCACGCGCTGGCCGATCGACCTGCTGCTCGGGCAGGTCAGCCGCATGCGTGCCACACACAGTCACACCCACGCCATCGTTACCCCGTTCTTCTGGGATACGACCGGCCGAGCGACCATCCACGGCCTCCTGACGACCGCCCAGAAACTCATAGGCCAACGCGTCTTCACCGCCCTGCTCGACGATCCGCCCTTCGCCCACGCACTCTTCGAGCGGATCACCGACGTCTACGTCGCGCTCATCCACACCTTCGCCGACGCCGCCGACCTGCCCGTCACCGGCATCCACATCGGCGACTGCTCGCTGTGCATGGTCGGCCCGGACCAGTTCACCGAGTTCGTGCTGCCGCGCGTCAACCGGCTCGCACAGCTGTTCGGCCCCGTGCGGTTCCACAGTTGCGGGAACGTCGACCACCTGCTGCCCGCGTTCCGCGCGATCGAACGGTTAGCCATCCTCAACGTCGGCTCCGGCACGAGCGTCGCCAAGGCCCGCGCCACATTCGGCCCGATCCGCATCGACCTGACGCCCGACCTCAAGAGGATCACCTACGGCTCGCCGGCCGACGTGAACGCATGGGTCCGCCGTACGCTCGACGAGAACGACGACGGCCCGCTCGAAATCCAGGACCACCTCGACCTCGCCCAGCCGCCAGCCAACTGCCTCCAGATCTTCCGCACCCTCGCCGATCTCGGCCTCCCCTGCCGGCGGGAACGGATCTATTGATAGCCAACATACGATACGGGATATAAGCTAGCACCTCCGGGTTTCACGATCTGACCGAAATCGACAATGCAGAACCGGAAACGTTCGAATGATCCTGAAAGTCGCAGCGATGCACCCGGAACGGCATGGCCAGCAACTCCCTGTGGCCCAAGAAGTTACCGATCCAGCCCGCGTTTCTTCCTCACCGGCGAGCGGCAACCCTTGCTTTCCGTCGACTTTCTAGGTAGGATTCCTTAATAGGAATTATTCTTATCTGGGGCTACGGCTTGGCCGTCTCGAAATCAGAACTTCAACGACGCATCCAGGCGTTTTCCGACGCGTGCAGCCGAAAGGGGCTCCGCGTCACGCACCAGCGCATGGAGGTCTTCTGGGCACTAGCCGTCAGCGACGCGCATCCGGACGCCGAGAGCGTTTACCAGAGGGTTCGCTCGCGGGTAACTGGCATCTCGCGGGACACGGTGTACCGGACCCTGGCGACCCTGGAGAGCAAAGGGCTCATCCGCAAAGCCGCAGCTCTGGGCGGCTCCGCGAGGTACGACGCCAACATGGCCAACCACCACCACTTCGTCTGCACGGCATGCGGCCTGATCAAGGATTTTTCCAGTAAAGTTCTCGATGACCTGCCAATCCCAAAAACCGTTGAATCCTTCGGCCGGATCGACGCCTCACAGGTGCAGGTGCGCGGGGTCTGCGTGTCCTGTGCGAAGCGAAAACCCAAAAAAAGGCGACGTTCGCCGAAATGATGTATTTGCGCGACTGAACCATAAAGATGAAACAGGGTCCCTAACTGACAAAGGAATACGACCATGACAGACGAGAAAAAGAAACTGACAACAGCTGGTGGAACACCTGTCGACAACGACCAGCAAACGTTGACCGCCGGTCCGCATGGACCTGCTCTCATGCAGGACGTGCATCTCATGGAGAAACTCGCTCACTTCAACCGCGAACGCATCCCTGAGCGCGTCGTACACGCCAAGGGCGCCGGCGCCCACGGCGCCTTCGAGTGTACGGCCGACATGAGCAAGTACACCCGCGCAAAATTCCTCTCTAAGGCAGGCAAGAAAACCGAGGTCTTCGCCCGATTCTCGACGGTCGGCGGCGAGAAGGGGTCGGCCGACGCGGCGCGCGACCCGCGCGGCTTCGCCGTAAAGTTCTACACCGAGGAGGGCAACTACGACATGGCCGGGAACAACACACCGGTCTTTTTCATCCGCGACCCGCTCAAGTTCCCCGACTTCATCCACACCCAGAAGCGCAACCCTGCCACCAACGCCCCCGACCCCGACATGTTCTGGGATTTCCTCTCACTCACGCCCGAGTCCATCCACCAGGTCACGATCCTGTTCTCCGACCGAGGCACGCCGCGCTCCTATCGTCACATGCATGGCCACAGTAGCCACACGTTCAAGTGGTACAACGAGAAGGGAGAGTCCTTCTGGGTGCAGTACCATTTCAAGACGCTCCAGGGAATCGAGAATCTCACCCGTGAGGAGGCGACCCGACTGGCCGGGGAGGATCCCGACCACGCCACGACGGATCTCTTCAACGCCATCGCCAGGGGCGAGTTTCCCTCGTGGCGCGTCTGCGTGCAGATCATGCCCGCCAAGGACGCAGCCAATTACCGCTGGGATATCCTGGACATTACGAAGGTCTGGCCGCACAAGGACTACCCGCTGATCGAAATCGGCCGCATGACACTCAACCGCAACCCGTCGAACTACTTCGCCGAGGTCGAACAATCAGCCTTCAGCCCGGGCAACTTCGTGCCGGGCATCGCAACTTCACCCGACAAGATGCTCCAGGCGCGCATCATCTCCTATCACGACGCGCACCTCTACCGCCTCGGGCCCAACTACCAGCTCCTGCCCATCAATGCGCCGAAAGCCTGCGCAGCCAACACCTATCAACGGGACGGCTACATGCGGCTGGACGATAACGGCGGCGGCGGGCCGAACTACTGGCCCAACTCGATGGGAGGGCC
>PWPN01000163.1 GCA_003557125.1 Phycisphaerae bacterium
CAGCGTGCTCTTGCCCGCCAGTGCCTTGCCCGCCAGTGCCGCACGCATACAACTTACTTCGAGACAGAATTACAGCTCCAGCATCGGCCAGATCGTCTCTAGGAAAGCACGATTGTTATCCAGAAGTGGATGCAGTGAGGGGACTTCGTCCGGAGTGACCCAGCGCGCCTCGGCCACTTCGAGCGGATCGCAAATCAACACGTCGTCGCTGCCGACAGGTTCAGCCAGCCACCACGAGAGCTCGAGTCGACCGTCAGGCCGACGCCAGACCCATACCTCGCGGACGGGACGCACAGCCAGCCCCACCTCTTCGCGCAGTTCGCGAACGAGTGCGTTGGCCGGTGTTTCGTCCGCTTCGATCGCACCGCCTGGAAAGCACCACCAACCGGCCGCGGAGATGCCCTCCGCCCGGCGGATCATCAGCCATCGACCATCGCGGTGAACGACACCGACCACGCCGCGCTTCGGTATACCCTCTGCCGGGGTACCCGAGTGGCCGTCCATATCCTTGTGAACACACATGCAACCAACAGTTTACGGGAGGAAGATACGCGAGCAACCCGCAGAACCTGGCCATCGGAAACAACGCGCAAAAAAAACCGAGCCGGGCGCCGCGCCCGGCTCGTTGCCGCGTAGACTCCACCGCCTACGAAAACCAACCTGTGATCATCGCGTCAGCCCGCAAATCGCGGCGGCAGGCTGCCGCACGTTGTTCGCTATCGACTGTAGTGAAACCCGAATCCGAAAGACCGCCCGCGACTACGATACGGTGCGTACCCCCGTCCGTGATGGAACGAAAACCCGAAAGACCGACGCGGATGGTAGATATAGGCCGGGGCGTGGTACACCGGGGGCGGTGCGTAAACCACCGGCGGCGGTGCATAATACACCGGGGGCGGTGCCACGACTACCGGTGCGGGGGCCCAGCCGAACGTGTAAGCCGGATAGTAGTATTGCGCCTCCGCTTTCGGCGTATCCCAACCCAGCATCAACACCGCAGCCAGCAATCCGCCGCACAGCATTGGGTACTTCAGGGCAATCATGGCTCGACTCCTTTCCAGACGATCTGCCCTTTCGGGGCATCCGCCTGCCTGGAGCTCGTGACCCCGCGCCTGGGGGTTTATCGGCTCCATCTATTTAGACAGCCGAATCATCAAAAAAGTTTGACGATCCCAATTATTTTTTTAGAGAAACATCTCCCTTTTCGCGTATCTCTTTTCCTGAAAGAGAGTTACGCA
Source organism: Phycisphaerae bacterium (assembly GCA_003557125.1). Lineage (GTDB taxonomy): Bacteria > Planctomycetota > Phycisphaerae > UBA1845 > PWPN01 > PWPN01. The sequence goes on from PWPN01000163.1 coordinate 1,239, forward strand.
TGATTTCCCGCATTTTGCGCAAGATTCGCATGAACTCGTCACGGTCCTCCTGGCTCAGTGCCTCCAGAACCCGTTGCATCGTACCCAGCTTCAGCTCTCGGTATGCGTGGTGCGCCTCGCGCCCGTCATCGGTGAGCTCGACATCGACCTTCCGTTTGTCGGACGGATTGATCGAACAACAAACCAAAGGCTTGTTTGCCTTGGTTTCAAGGGATCGGATCACGCGCGACATTTGAGCGGCCAGAATACCGATTTCCCGCTGAATCTGACCGACCGTCAACGGTCCGTCGGCCCTGGCCAGGATATCCAGAGCGAGAAATTCCGTTTCGCTCAGCTCGACGCCGAGCTTGCCTCGGTCCCGACTCTGCTCACGCCAGGCATCTGCGGATACGTCAAAGACTTCGTCCGCCAGTGCTTTAATCTGCTCTGCATGGGTATACTTAGGCACGTCCTTCATCCTCGTTAACGACATTCTCGTGGTGTCCAATCTATATGCTAAACAGATCGCCCAGATGGGTCAAGAACCTTTAACACAGGGGTAATAATTTCCCCCTTGATAACGATTGATGGTATGCAATTTTCTTCGGAACGGCACTCTTTTGCGCCGGAAACGCTGCAGGACGTCGCGAACCCGTCTCTGTTTTTCGTGGCTTCAATCCCGGCACATTTTTACAGAGTTGCACACCGGTTCCAGTCAGGGTAAACAGGGCACCTGCGGGTTTGTGGCGAATGGGCCAAATCCGGTCGCTGTGATCTTTCGCTGTGATAAGAGACCCAAGGTTATTACAGGAGGCTATCCAACGTGGGCTCACCGCGCATCGGGATCATCGGGGGCTCCGGTCTCGGCCAGTTACTGGCCGAAGAGGTCGGCGGCCGGGAAGTGTGTGTCGAAACGCCCTTCGGGTCGCCCAGCGGGCCCATACTTATCACGCATTGGTCCGGGGCGGACATCGCCTTTCTGCCACGGCATGGCCCGGGGCACCTTTATAACCCCACGAACGTCCCCTACCGCGCGAATATCTTTGCGCTCAAGTCATTGGGGATTACGCACATACTGGCAAGCGGCGCCACGGGCAGCCTTCAGGAACGGGTCGCACCGCGCGACCTGGTCCTGTGCGACCAGGTCATCGACAAAACGCACAAGCGGGCCGCGACCTTTTTCGACGAGGGGCTGGTCGCACACGTGGAATTGGCCGAGCCCTTCTGTCCGAAATTGCGGCAGTTGCTCCTGGAAGCCGCCGAGTCGCTCGAAGCGACGGTTCATTCGTCGGGTACGTACGTCTGCATGGAAGGGCCTCAATTTTCCACGGTCGCCGAGTCGAACATGCACCGCGCATGGGGCGGCGATCTGATCGGCATGACGGCTTTGCCCGAAGCCAAGCTCGCACGGGAAGCCGAGATCAGCTATGCCCTGATCGCTCTCGTAACGGACTACGACTGCTGGAGGCCTCACGAACCGGGCAAAGATCGCGCCTTGCTCATGCACGAGATCCTGGATCATCTCAAGGCGGCCACGGACAACGGTGCGGCCCTGCTTCGGGCAGCCATCCCCCTGCTGGTCGACCGTCTCGATGAGCCCTGGCCCTACGCCGACGCACTCGCACTGGCGATCTGGTCGAACAGGGAGGCGGTCGAGCCGTCCGTTCTTAAGCGGCTCGAACCGCTCGTGGGACGTTATTTCCCACCGAAGAGTGCGTGATTGCAGGAGCGGTTCGTCACAAACGGCCCCGGCCGTCCGGTGGGATCTTGGCCAGACGGTCTGCAGGGGCAGTCCTCTTCCCGCCAAGGGGAGTCCGTGCCCGGGTAAATGCAAGCAAAACAGGGGCACCTCTGCCCTCTGCCTCCCTTCATCCGGCGTATTGACACCCTTTTGCCCGCTGGCTAGTTTATCGGGACGGGGTACGGCACGCGGAGGGCAGGCGAGGTCAGCAATCCATCCGAAAGACGGTCGAGAGGGCTCAGGGCACGGACCGCCCCTTGCACTCGGATCAGTGTGCAATCGTGTATACTCCTGCCCTTGAAAGATGTTTCCCTCGCGTTCGGGTCGTGCCGATCGTAGCGATGCGTGGCGTATGGATCCGTTTTCGCACAACGGCCCTACGATCGACCGCGCAATCAGGATATCCTGGCCGGGAGGTCCAACAGCGATGTCGAAACGACGATTGATTGCAAAACTCGTCCTGGCCTCGATGTCGGCTGTCCTTTTGGCCGGCTGCGGGGACTGGAACCGATCCAGGCGACCCGAGGGCACGTTGGCTGCCGACGATCCCGCACGACAACTCCAATATGAGGCGATTATCCAAGGGACCGTCGCCGAATATACCTATCTCGAAAATTTCGCTCCGTTGCGCGTCCGCGGGTACGGACTGGTGACCGGCCTGGGCGGCCAGGGTAGCCGCAATTGTCCGCCTTCCGTGCGCGAACAGATCGCCAAGGAAATCCGCCGTCGTCGTGCAGCCACCCCCCAGCGCGAGCGCGACCTGCCGACGGCCGAACGCATCATCGACAGCCTCGATACCGCGGTCGTCCTGGTGGAGGCGCAGATCCCACCCGGCGCCGCACGGAATCGGACGTTCGATGTTTTCGTCCGCGCGCTGGACCCGGATACCGGTTCGATCGCGGGCGGCATTTTGGAGCAATGCGACCTGCGGATCTTCACCGACCAGGGGCCGGCCGGAAGCATCGAAGGCCGCATCTGGGCGCGGGCCGGCGGTCCCGTATTTGTGAACCCCTTTGCCGGCAACATCGCAGAGGACATGGGCGACGCATCCCACGTCGACCCGCGGGAGGGCATCATCATTGGGGGCGGCGCGAACGTGAGGCCCCGTACGCTCAACCTCGTGACGGTCATCGATTCCTACGGGATCGTGCGGCAGATTCGCGACACAATCAACCGGCGATTCCCCGCCGAGGAGCCTATCGCCGACGCGACAAGCCCGACGCACGTCCATCTGACGATCCCCAAGCGTTATCAGGAGCGCGAAACACGATTCATCGAGCTTGTGCGCCATCTTCCTTTGAACCACGGAGTATCGGAGCAGGAGGTCCGGAGCCGGTTTCTGATCTCGGAACTGACGCGTCCCGATGCACCGCACCATGTCATCGCGCTGTGCCTGGAAGGCATCGGCCGAACGAGCTTACCTCAGCTCCAGTCGCTCTACACGCATCCGCGCCCTCAGGTGAACTATTTTGCCGCACGGACGGGTCTGAGGTTGGGGGATGGCCTTGCACTCGACGCCGTCATTCATCACGCAATGGACGCCAACAGCCCCTTCCGACGGCAGGCGATTTATGAACTGGGCGAGTCCGACATGCGGCACGCCACAGCCGCCACGTTGCGCGAGCTTTTGAATGACACCGACCCGCGCATCCGGATCGAAGCCTATGAAGCATTGCGTCGCGTCGACCCCAGCTCGATCTGGCAGGTCGTCGTCGGCCGAAACCCCGCGAATTTCCTTCTGGAGATGACAGCTTCCGAGGGTGAGCCGCTGATCTATGCCCGCCGGTCGGGAGTTCGCCGTATCGTACTGATCGGCGGCGATCGTATGGTCTGCCGCACTCCCCTGCTCTACGCCGATAAAAGCAAGCCGGTGCTCGTCTCGGCCCGCGAGGGCGATCCCAATCTCACGATCGTCCGTCGTGATCGCAACGGCAATATCGTGCTCGGCCCGATCCAGGGGCCGCTGGACATCCCGCCTCTGATTCGCATGCTCGGACAAAACCTGCGAACGAACCATCACGGCAAATTCGAAGGGCTCCATCTCGATTACGCGGTCATCCTCGATGTACTCCATGAACTGGCCAATAACAACGCGATCAACGCGGAATTCCGCTGGGAAGAGCCCAGCATCGAGGACGTCGTCGGCCCGATTGTCACCGGCGTAAGACCGGAATCGGAATTGTAACGGGCACTACCGCCACCTCGTGCCGGATCCTGGCCATGTCCGACGTCGGCCTTTACGTCCATGTCCCCTTCTGCTCGATCAAGTGCGGGTATTGCGATTTCTACTCCATCGTTCCGGTCGCATCCGACATCGAGCCGCTCGTCGATGCCCTTTGCCGTGAGCTGGCCCAATGCCTCAAGGCGGGAAACATCCGTGTGGAAACGATCTTCGTAGGCGGCGGGACCCCGACGTTTCTGACCGGCGCGCTTCTGGAAAAGCTGTTCGCGCCCCTCGGTGCACTGGCGCGCGCCCACGGCGTAACCGAATTTACCGTCGAAGCCAATCCCGGAAGCCTGAACGAAGACACGCTCCAGATTCTTCGTGCAGCCGAGGTCGACCGGATCTCGATGGGCGCCCAGTCGTTCGATGTCGGCGAGTTGAAGACTCTTGAACGGAGCCACCGCCCCGAACAGATCGCAACCGGTGTCGAACGGATCCGCCGGGCGGGTTTCGCCCACCTCAACCTCGATCTCATTTTCGGCATCCCCGGCCAGACGCCCCACAGCTGGCGGCATTCGCTGAATCAGGCGATCACATTGGAGCCTGACCACCTGGCCTGTTACGGCCTGACCTACGAGCCGGGCACCCCCATGCATGCGCGCCGCGACCAGGGATCGGTCGAACCCGTTCCTGAAAAACAGGAAGCCCGCTTCTACACGACGGCAGTAGAGACATTGACGCGGGCCGGGTACGTCCAGTACGAGATCAGCAACTTCGCGCGTCCCGGCGGGCTGTGTCGCCACAACCTGCGCTACTGGCACAACCTGCCTACCCTGGGGGTCGGGCCGGCAGCGGTCAGCTATCTTGAAGGGTGCCGCCGACGCAATGTTCCCGACGTGGCCTCTTATGTCCGTGCGATCCAAACGGGGACATCGCCGACGGTCGAGCAAGAATGCCTCTCGTCGCTTCAGCGGGCGGGCGAGACGGCCATGCTCATGCTGCGGACGGTCGAAGGAATCGATAGGGAACATTTCCGGGAGGCGACAGGATTCGACCCGAATGCCTTGTTCGCCCAGGCCATCCATGATCATGCCTCCCAAGGCCTGCTAACCGCCGACGATCGGCGGATCGCCTTGACCGACAAGGGCCGACTCCTGGCTGACGGTATTCTGTCCGATTTCGTCGTACCCGCGCCACATTAGGACGGATATCTCTCCGAATTGGCTCGTGCATGGGTGAAACCTGTCTTTTTTCCCTTTCTTGGAGTTTTCCAGCCGCTTCCGGGCAAATTTTCGCTTGACATCATCCCCTGACAGGCTTATTTCTTGTGCAAGACGGCTAAGCTGATCAAAGAAGCTTCGTCGATAGGTACGCAGGCGCCCGGGGCCATACGCTCGGTCCGGGGATCTGCGGGAGAGCATGTTTTACTTCGTCTACAGGAGAACTGACATGACAGAATTGATCGGCAGTCCGATGCTGGCGTTTCTCGCATGGTGGCAATGGGTCGGCCTGATCGTGCTTATCGCATTGATCATCGTCTACTACCAGATGCGCAAGCAACAGACGTAAACTTACGGTGCCCGGCATGGCATCGCGGTTACCCTGCCCACCAGGCGGAGGGCACCGGTATCGATGCTGAGCAGGCGACTACCGTGCAATGACCTTAACGAAGCCCACGGCCCTTCGGCTGTGGGCTTTGTCATGTGGGTTTGTCAGGGGCGAAAAGTGAGCGCCGCGAAATCGTGAATATCCATTTTAGAGGGGACGGTTGAACTGCGAACCGATCTTCTGGGTGATCGCGACCACCCGGGCGGGATCCTCGCGCGCTTCGAATCGGCCGGTGAACCGGGCAGTACCGAAGGGTTCAACCGCGTTGCCCATTCGGAACCGCGGCGTCAAGATGCCGGACTCGATCTGGCCGGTGAGTATCCCGTTGGATGCGTCGAGTTGGAAGATCGCAAAACCCGCACCGTCGTAACGCACACCTGTCGGCGGGGTCCAGACGGCATAGTAGAGACGTGCATTGATCTGAGACGAATCGGCGAATGTCTTGCCCGGCCTGGGAATCCAGAAGGCTTTGAGATAGACAGCCTGTGTGATAGTCTGGGTGGGGTCCACCCCGCTGGGCTGCTGGCAATGCAGGATCAGCTCGATGCCGCCGTTGGGCGAGAGACGGTAGTAACCCTCCCGGAAATCGGCGTAGTGGGTATGCGCGGTCCCGTCGGGGTCATAGGTGACCACGTCAATTCGCCGGGGGGTCGCATCGCACGCGGCCATCCACAGGCTTACCGCGCACGTCACGACATACGCAAACTTCATCGTGCGACGCGCGACATGAACATTGTTCGACCCGATCCTTCGAGCTTCCATGCTCGCTTGCTCCCTTCGCATGGAATTCTTTTCGCATCCACGGAACGGAAATTTTACGTGCAGCCGTCGGTATCCACAACCCCTTCATTGCGTACTGCCCGGCAGCGTCCGGCCAGGTTTCCAGCAAAAAGCTCCTTTGCCCCCATCAAAAAAGGCCGCGGGCGCTATGAACGCCCGACGGCCTGGAATCCTGCGCGGCGAATGCGTTATTTTTTCTTCTTGACGGTTTTCTTCTTGGCGGTTTTCTTTTTGGTTTTCTTCTTGGCGCCACTATCGCCGAGGATGGAATCCTTGCACGCCTTGGCGACGCGGAACTTCACGACCTTCTTGGCGGGAATCCGAATCGACTCGCCCGTGGCCGGGTTACGCCCCATCCGCGCTTTGCGATGGACGAGGACGAGCTTGCCCAGACCCGGCAGGGTAAAGCCGTTCTTGGCTTCCTTGTAGGCCAGATCCGCCAGCTCTTCGAGCATCAGTGCCGCTGTCTTCTTGGGCACTTCGACTCTCTCGGCGAGCTCCGATGCAATCGCCGACTTCGACATTGCCTTAGCCATGACATACCTCCTTGCTATAAACCTTAGGCTTCCATGTAAGCCTGTGCGGCGGGATCATAAACAATCGTTTGTCGGGCGTCCAGTAGAAAATGCCTAAAAACATTGACTTTTTTTAAGGTCGGTTAAAAATATTCCGGGCCGTTTGCGAGCAATCTCTCGTCTGACAGTCAAGGCGAGCTCTGACACGAAGGCCGATCGGCGCTCTTGGCGCCCCCTCCGGATACGTCGTGCCCGTGCGACGAAAGCTGCTCACCCGGGACCGTACGACGTCGCGCGTCGCCCATAAACAGCGTTTTCTGGCCATAAATACCGTGTTTCTCCAAGGAGTGTCCGCCATCCCGTAAGGATTCCTACGGGTTTACCGCCCCCATCCGAGCTTTGAGATAAGGGTGTGCCACTTGGGTTGAGAAGGGTTGCGCATGAGCAGGAAATCGATCGGTGCCTGGCTGACCTTCAGCGCATCCCCCTCTGCCAGCGGCAGCGGAATCTGCCCGTCCACCACGAGGCTTGTGCCCTCGTTGGCCTGACGGATATGCACCTCGATCGTCTCCGCTCCGGCGAAGACGAAGGGCCGATGGGTGAACGAATGCGGAGCGATGGGTGAAAGAACCATCGCCCGGACCTCCGCCTGAACGAGAGGGCCTCCGACGGACATGTTGTGGGCGGTCGATCCCGAAGGGGTCGCCACCACCAGGCCGTCGCCGTCGAATGTGGTCAGATGGCTCTGGTCCACTTCGATCGAGAGCTTGACCATGCGGTAGGGAGGCCCCGCATGGACTACGAAGTCGTTGACGGCCAGGCTCTGAAAGGCTTCCCGCCCATCTCTTGTCACCGTGACCTCGAGCATAATACGGCTGCTGACAAGAGCGGAATCGTTCAGAAGGGTATCGAGGTGGTGCACGACCTCATCCATGCTGAATTCGGCCAGAAACCCCAGTTTCCCGAGGTTGACGCCGATGATGGGGATCTGCCGGCAGTCCAGGCTGCGAACGACGGCCAGGATGCTGCCATCGCCGCCAAGGACGATCGCGCGATGCGGGTTCATCTCGGCGCAACTTGACGTCTCACCGATGGGCTGCGTCGCGATGACATCCACCTCGCCGCAAATCCGATCGAGCAGCGAAGCCAGGACGGTTTGCGCCTCGGGTTTACCTGGATTGTACAAGACGATGATTCGCGGTCGATTTTGCATGGAATACGGCTTCCATCCTTGCAGGACACGCACGTGTTCGGGTTCGTTAAAGGGTAACGGTGTGCTCGGCATATGGCAACAGAGATCCGGAAATTCGCGTATCAAGCGGTTTGGTTTGCCCCGAAGGCATGGTATGATCGGGTAAACCGGAAGCGCTGGAGATACCCATGCACACCCGGAAGATTCAAACACGACTGTTCGTGCCGTACCCCGCTGGGGGACCGTCATTTCCCACCACGCACCGAGTCCTGCGGGGAGCGAGTTGGCCTTGGCTGTCGACATGGTGCCTCGTGGGCATGCTGCTCGTATTGGGCTCGCCCATCCAGTCACATCGAACCGAGGCTGCCTGCGGGAGCATGCCAGCCATGCCGATGTTACTGAGCGGCACGAGTCCATGGAGCCAACCGGAAGAGCCGACGGTCGACGCTTCATCGGTCGCTATCGACCCGGGCGATCATGCAGCCATCGAGGCGATGAACGACCCGGCCGAACTGGTCGCCTTCGCCCGGCGGCTGGTGATCCGGCGTCGCGAGTCGGCGGCTCGGATGGCCATCGCCAAGGCGTGCCGACTCGAACCCGAGCTTCTGGAAGACGACAAACGGGCTTCGCCGCGGAGCTGGCGGAGTGTGTGGTTCGGTCACCGGGCGGAACTCCGTACCGAGCGTCTTGCGCCCAATGATGCGGTCGGCCGGGTGGCGATTGCCAACTGGCTCGGCGAGGCGGGGCTGGGCCGTGAAGCGCGGACGATGCTCCGGGCAGCCCTGAAGATCGACCCTGCCCTGCCTGAAGCGCTCGAACTGGCCGAAGCATGGTACCTGTTCGGGGGCGGTCCGTTCCAATTCGATCTGACCTTGGCCGCTACCGAAACCCTGTTTCTCGACTCGATCTTTGACGAAGGCGAACAGCGGGCGGCAGCGCGGGGCCGTCAGTGGATGCTCCTGCCCTTCGCGTATCGTCCGGACGAGGAGAGCCTCGATCTCCAAGGCGCCATGCTCCGGGTGATCGCCGATGCCAGGCATCACTGTCGCGTCATTGGCATGATGCTTATTGAGGCGCCGGGCAGCGGTACGTACGGGCATCACGATACGGCACCGATGCCTCGCCTTTCGCTCCAGTCTTCGAGCGAACCCGTCTGGGAACGTCTCCGATTCGAAAGCGACGAAGCCGGCACGGCCCGCGTCATTGGATACAACCTTCTTCCCCCGCCCTCCCGGCGCGCCGCCAGATCGGGCACACGCGCCTCGCGGACGGGGGTGCCGATCGGGCCTGCCTCCGGGCGCCTCAGCGGATATGCCGCCTTTGTCCTGGATATCCCGGAGAATGCGCAACAGCTCGACATCGTCTTCAGGGACGAGATCGGTCTGACATTGTCCGTTCCGCAGCTGAAGACGCTTTCAGCGGACACGGACGCCATGCCGCCGGGCGAACGCAGGGAGCTCGTCGAGGCTTTGAGCGCGTTCATCGGCGATTCCAATCCCGCGATGGTCTCGGCGGCGGTTGCCAGGCTTGGAATGATCCGCTGGAATCTTGCCCGACACTTGGCGCCGAGTAGCGGCCATGAACCGCTGCCGAGCCGAGACGCTGGTGAAACGCTCGCTCGGATCGAAGACGCATTGATCGCAGCTGCCATCCACAAGGATACGCACGTACGTCAGACAGCGTTCCAAATGCTCGTCCATACGCCGACACTGCTCAGTCGGGGATTGCTTACGTCACTTTCTTCGTCCGACGACCCGCATGGGCTCATGTCTCTTCTGGACCAGGTCGAGAATACGGTCGCGTCGGCCGGTGATACGGACGCGAGTACGTTCCGTCATCCGGGCGCTGCCGTGCGGGTTCCCGAACACGTCCGTGACTTTGCCGAACTGGAGATCGCGCCGATTTCAGACAATGTGTTCCTTCTCCTGTCGGCCTGCCTGAACAGCGGACACGAGCAGGCTGTGGCACAGTCGTTGGATATCCTGCTGGCGGACGGATCGCGTCAAAGCGCGCTGGTGTTGATGGAAGCGTCAGCCGGGATCCGGGCATTGCTGATCGATCGACTGGCCGACCTCGAGGAAGGGGCGTTCAAATCGGCCCTGTTCGGCATCATCGCATCAAAGGCCGACACCGAAATGCTGACACGGCTCCTCGATGCCTGCGGGGACATGGAACCGACGATCCTCGATCTCGACGCCCCCCTCCTTACGCTGCTGCGTCGCCCTCTGCCGTTCTCCCTCCAGGCGCGCATCGTGGGGCTGCTTGCAGGGGCGGACCTGTCGAACGTAGGGGATGCCCGTGCCGCTGAGCAGGTATGGATTCCTCTGACGAACCGTGCGTTGCAGGATGCGACGCTGGCCACGGCTGTCCTGGAACTGG
>PWPN01000108.1 GCA_003557125.1 Phycisphaerae bacterium
CCAGCGCTTCGAGCAGTTCGTCAAGGTTGGTGACGACGTGATCGCCTTCGGTGACGATCCGCGTGTAGCCGACCCCGCCGCCGATCGGGCCGACCTCGTCCGGCTGGGCTCCGTACACTTGCCCTTCAATCGTGATGTAGGTCGGTTCGTCCTCGCAAATGGCTACCGCCGGCAGCAGGCCAACGAAAAACAGGGCGGCCAGCCAAGTCAACAACCGCGCATCACCGCTTTTGTACGTGCGTTCGGGCATCCGCATGGATCAGTCTCCTTCCATTACGCAAAGATCGGGTTGTTGCAGCCAACGGGCAGAGGATCTCGTTTTGACATTGTCCGCGTTGGGCTGGCAGATCCAACCGGTGCAAAGGATTGTACCAAAACGTCACGAACCTGCCATGCGGACGGAGCAACCGCCGAAACCGGGCCACCCGAACACCACCACTCTCAAGAGGCGGACCGATCCTCCCGTTGAAAACATCGCGTGCACTGTCAATGAGCTTTTTTTGCGACGGCAACATTCGGCGAGGTGGAATTTACGGCGCGCTTGCCAAGCCAGTCTAAATCGCCGTCTACTTGCCAGCTGATGCCAGCGTGCTCGCGCTGGCCGACTGGAAGGCCTCGTGCCATCTACGATCCAGTTCGGCCAAGGGCAGGCCGTAGATGGCCTCCAGCGTCTCCAGGTTGCGTTGATGGATCTCAGGATCGCTCGAATTGGTCAGCCTTGCGTAAGCGTCCAGGAAGCGGTCTTTCTCATAGGTCTCGACGAGGAACTTCACAAACGCGCCGGCCTCGGCGTACGCGATGTGCGGGCGGCTCTTCTGTGAGCCGATCTCCGTGTAGCCGAATAGCTCCGCCAGGGGAATCCACTCGCCCCCGGCTTTGAGTGCGCGAACGCGGGCGTAAAGAGAGGCGTCGCCGCCGCCGAGGTTCCTCAGGGGCTCTTCGCCCATCAGTTCGGACATGTACGTGGCGAAGCCCTCATTGAACAGCGCCGGCGGTGAGCCGACCGGTCCCATCAGGATGTGAGCCGTCTCGTGGTAGGGGTCGAGCCGGCCCTCGGGCCCGTAGACCTCCACGATGAGGTTGCCCTCCGCCAGTCCCATGCCTTGGTGAGCGGTCCACCTCAGCTTGGTGGCCATGTCCTCGAACAGCACGAGCGTGATCCGCCGGCCGGCATCCCTGCCAATGAACTCGCTGATCCGCCGGTAGCCCTCCTCGCGCCGCCGGACGATCGCATCCAGTTCACGCTGTGCCGTGGAGTCCTTCATGTAGTAGATGTCGAAGTGCTCCGTGCTCCGCTTTTCGAGACGGGGCAAGAGTAAGGCCAACTGCTCCTGCCTGCTCAGGGCGATAAACGGAACATAGCCTCCGATCCCGTCGATCTTCCACGTCCCGCCTTTGCGGACGAACGTGATCAGCCATGTCTCTCCGCCCCGCGTCGCGGTCAGGCCCCATTCGTCACCCCGTCGCCCGACGGCCTGAGGTGTAAGCTCCAGCAACTGGTCGGTGTCCCAGGAGAACCAAGCGAAACGCGGATCCGTGATGGCCTCCTCGAACGTCATCGGGGGCGTTTGGAACTCTGCCTGCAAGTAGTCAGGCGTGAAGCACGCCGACGCCTCGCCGTACTTCGCGGCCGCCAGAAGTTCCTGCAGCCTTTCCAGTGCCGCCTTCACCTCCCGGGCGTCGGCTTCGCCGGCGGACGTGAGCGGGGCGAACTGCCGCCGCTCGAGGTCGCTGCCCCGATATTGGCGCTGGTGGAAGTGCGCGGTGTCATCCGAACTCGTGAACGACTCTCGAGACGCCAGGTTGTAGAATCGCAGGCGAACATTCGTGTCATCCGTTAGCGGCCCTTGCAGCTTGTACGCGAAGCGGCAGTCGCGCTGCCGGCCCGCCGCGACCGTCTCGAAGAAGATCGTTCCCCAACCAATCCCGGGTCCATAGTGTGGCGAACGCGTATTGATGTGGACTCCAAGCGTCCGTTCGTGCATCCCTGAGTTGCGAACCTTGACGTGCAGAACGTTCTTGCCCTGCTGCACGGGCTCGAGGTGGATATCCAGTACCTCCAGGCTCTCTGTCGCCGGTCCGGACGAGGCTTCTTCACCCTTTTCGCTATCGGCAGCACACAGCATCACCGTCAGTAGCAGTCCAAGCCCAGGAATCAGAAAACGCCAGGCCGACTTGCGGCCGACATTTACAGTGCCAGTGAATCGGATTGGCTCCATCGTCTCTCTCCTGTACGGGTTTAACCTGATCTCTCCTGTCGGGATCAACCTGAATTGGAGATAAGGTTAAACATCTTACAGGGAATTCGCCACTCGGGCTGATTCGCGAAATCACAGGTGACGATGCGAACACCGAGTGCCAAATGGGACAGCTTTTTCTTGTCCTGTGGCAGCCTATCTGGTAAGATAGTGGACGAATGGGAGGAGGTGCCCGCTTTCCGAAACGGCGGGATAGATGTTAGGGTCGCGGCCGTTCCTGCTTCAGTCACGCTATCCCTCGATTCAAGCACTAGCAGGCCCCCTTTGCCCGGGTGTAGCTTTTTTGTCGGCGTGAGAATCCGTCGGCAAATAGAGATTTGTGCAGAATAAAAAGTTGTGTCAGGAGGGCTCGGGGCAGATGAGGCTTGTTTTGCGCTCGGGCGTTATTCTTTCGGCCATGGTCTTGATCGCTGCCAGCCGGGCGCCGGTCGCCGCAGCCACTCCGCAGCTGATCAAGGTCGGCACAACCCCTGAGGGCGGACGGGTCACGTTTTCCAACGTCACTCGGCCCGAATCCAAACACTCCGTACTGTTTGACGCTAACCCCATCATCCGCGGCGACAACCTGTACGCCCCTGACCTGGTGCGCGTAGGGGATCGCTGGCACTGCTATCACGGCGGCTGGCTCACGTCGGGACAGCGCTATGACCGTGTATACGTCGGCATTTCTGCCGGGCTCGATCCGGCCGGACCGTGGAACCCGGCATCGCAGCTGGCCATTCACGAGGGCGTCTACATGCACGTGAACGACCCGTCGGTGGCGATTCACGATGATGTCTGGTACATGGTCTACACCGCGTTCAAATACCAGGACTCCGTGTGGCGAGACTGGATCAATTACTCGACATCGAGCGACGGCATTCAGTGGACGCCGAGCGTTGCGACCACCGCAACCGAAATCGTGCTGACCGACCCGAACAATATCGCGGGCGGTCCCATCACGGACATGGCCCGCCCGTCGCTCGTCCGCACGCCCACGGGCTGGAAGATGTGGTTCGACGGGAGGGTGAACCACACGGGCGTAAACTCCTATCTGGCTCACAGCACCGATACGGTCCCCAGTCACTTCACACTCATGCACAGGTACGACCGAATCGAGGGATTCCCGGGATTTTACGAGCCCGACGTCGTCCTCCGGCCGGACGGCACTTACTTAGCCGTCGTGCAACGCCACTTCCGCCACCTTTACGTCGGCACAAGCACGGACGGCATCAACTTCACGCTCACTCGCGACGTGTCAACCACCGACCCGCTGTTCGGTCGTAGTAGAATCAGCAATCCTGGACAGGTCTACGATCAGGTCGAAGACAAGTTCCTGGGGCTGAGCTTCGGTATGACCGATAATCTATCGCTCGTCGATCACGACATCGGCTTCAGTGCCTCGCAATACAAGGTCGAAGTGCGCAGCCCGGGCGGCGTATGGCACACCCAGTCCCTGGCTGCGGGCCTGGATCTTCAGTCGGTGCTGACGCCTGGCTACAGCAACTTTGACCGCGTGCGCATTACTGACCCCATCACGAACACGGTGGTGCTCAATCAGAGTTTCACGGACGCGGCCCCCGGCGATCTGTGGTACGTGCATTGGGACCCGGCTGCGCCGTTGATCGACCCGATCGAACCCGATCCGGGCAGCGTCGTCGAGCGGGCCGAGTACGTCAGGCCGTTCGCGTTGTTCGCGGGCCAGGAGCCCATCACCTGGTCGCTTGTCGAGGCACCTGAAAACGCCTGGATCGACGAGCAGGGAGTCGTCTACTGGACGGCGCCGCCGCTTGTCGATTCGAGCATACACACGTTCATCGCCACTTTCCGGGTGCGGGCGGAGAATGCGGCCGGTGCAGACGAGCGAAGCTGGCAGGTCGAGGTGCAGCCGGTGTTCGACGGCCTGCCGGACTTCGACGGCGACGGCGACGTGGACATGGACGACTTCGGCCTGTTGCAGAGCTGCCTGGGCATCCAGAACCTTACATCGGCACCGCTCTGCGCCAAAGCCGACCTCAACGATAACGGGCGCGTCGACCAGGCGGACCGCTCCCTTTGGGCGGGATGCATCAGCGGGCCTGGCATCGAGGCCGACTTGGACTGCCTTCCATCGTATTGATCCGATTGCGTCCCGAAGCGGGTGTACGCCATTCCAAGCTGACAAGCTGACGGCCATGCTTCCCCATCCTTTGCATGCCGTACGGTATCCTTTACGATAACGTCTCCGGGCACTGGATTCGCCTTACCACGTTCCTCTGGAGGCCTTCGTAATGAACGCACGTTGGGCAGCAGCCTTGTTACTTGGAGCGGCTCTTATCTGTAGCGGTTGTCAGGCGAATGCGTCGGCGCAGCCGGCCAGGACGCCGAACGAGGCGCCGGTCACCGAGGCCCGTCGCGAGCTTACGCTGGATCTCGGCGATGGCGTCACGCTGAAGCTCGTCGAGATTCCGGCCGGCACGTTCATGATGGGCAGCAAGTATTCGCCCGAGGAGGTCGAGCAGCGCTACGGCGGCCCGGCGGCGTGGTACGAGAAAGAGCATCCACGGCACGAGGTGACGATCAGTAAGCCGTTCTACATGGGCGTGACTCCTGTGACGGTCGATCAGTTCGCAGCGTTCGTGGCTGACAGCGGTTACAAAACGGAAGCTGAGAGGGACGGCTGGTCGCTTGGTATTGAAATCAAGGACGGCAAGCTCCAAATCCGGCGAACGGAAGGCTGCACGTGGTTCAACCCGGGTTTCGATCAGGAAGGTGACCATCCGGTCATTTATGTGAGTTGGGAAGATGCCAGTGCCTTCTGCAAGTGGCTGTCCAAGAAAAGCGGCAGGACGGTGGTGCTGCCGACGGAAGCCCAGTGGGAGTACGCCTGCCGGGCGGGCACAACGACGGCCTTTCCCTGGGGCGACGATCTTGACGACGGCAAGGGCTGGGCCAACACCGGCGATCGGAGCCTGAATAAGAAGCTGTTCAACGCGCCGGCTGGATGGACATTCTTCAGTTGGGACGATGGTTTCGTGTTCACCTCGCCGGTGGGACACTTCAAGCCCAATGCCTTCGGGCTGCACGACATGATCGGCAACGTGTCCGAGTGGTGCCAGGATTGGTTCGGGGATTATGGCGAGGGTCCGGTTACGGATCCCACGGGTCCGGACTGGTCGCGTCGTCGCGTGCTGCGTGGCGGTTCCTGGAGCAGCCACGCGCCAGGGGTCTGCCGCTCGGCCTATCGCGGCAGGGGCTACCCGTCCTACCGGCGCGAATTCCGCGGGTTCCGCGTGGTGGCGGTGTCGGAAAGCGTGGACTGAGTACAGCTGTCCTCACACTCGCCGAGGGCTACTTCGCCTCCCTCGCGGAATCACTATTCCTATCATTGCAGTGCAAGCAGCGATCACGCTCCGCATGAACCTGCCGGTGCGGTGGGATGAGCAGCGAAAGGCATACCGCGACAGACAGCGATTCCCGGTGGGCCGGCGTCAGGGGGGCTGCGGGGATAAGGGGATATCAGTCCGTTTCATCGTTGAACAGCCATAAGCCGCCGACCAGGAAGCCTAGCGTCACGATCGTGACGAAGATCAACACGGGCATCGCTCCGAACTGGGCCAGCAGCGGTACGCTCGCCGCGGTGAATAGCCCGCCGCCCACCAGCGGCTCGAACAGCACCTGCTTGTAGCCAAAACGCTCGCTCGCCCGGGCTTTGTCCTGTGGGTCCGCCAGGCGGATCAGCAGCAGCCCCAGTGCGGCCATACCGATCACCTGTCCGAAGTCACCGGCTCCGCGGGCGAACCAGTGCGTGGGAATCATCCGTGGAGCGAGCACGAGAAACCCCACAACGGACCAGGCGATGCCCGCCGCCGCCAGGATGACCAACGGCCAGAAATGCGCCCCCAGCGCTTCCAGAGATAACGTCGCCAGCGCCGCCACGATGATCATGTCCAGCGACGCACCTGAAACGCGGTTGATCAGCCGGCGGTCGACGTGCTCGTCATACCCGATCCACTCCAACACTACCTGAAGGATCATCGCCCCGATCATCGCCAGCGGAAACAACGGCAGGTAGCGGAACAACTCCAATCCCCACCACGCCTCCCACGTGTTCAGCTCCACCCATAGCAAGGCCTGCTGCAACACCCACCCGATTGCCACGGCCAGCCCCAGCAGCGCCATGTGCACCGACAGCGGATCGACCGGCTTGTCACCTTTCGCGCGGCTGCCCTCTGCCTTGGCAGCATCGGGTTCGGGCACGTTCCGCTCAACGTATTCCTTCTCGTCGAAGTCCGACAGCTTCTCCCTCTCCACCTCGTTCGGCTCGTCGACCGGCGTCAAATCGATTCGCCCCGTCCGCGCAGCCCAGTTCACCAGCACCGTACCGATGATCACGCCCGCCAGGATGCCGATCGTCGCCAGCCCCAGCCCCAGGTCGGTGCCTTCCGGGAAGCCGAGTTCATCGAAGGCGCTCTGCATGCCCGCCACCGTGCCGTGCCCGCCGACGAGGCTCATCTCGATCAGTGCCCCTGCCAGCGGGCTCGTCCCCCAGATCGGCGCAAGTACGAACATCGCCAGCGAAATGCCGATCACATACTGCCCCCACGCCAGCGTATGGCTGAACATCACCTGCGGCCCCGACCGCTGCCACATCCGCCTCAGCGACGTGATCGGCTTGCCGATGAACATCGCTGCGAACACCACGCTGATCAGCAGCCCGGGCAGCTCACTCCATACCGCCCGCACGTTCGCCGGGAACAGTCCCTCCACGAACCATCCCTCGTCGCCGGTGAAACGACCGAGCACCTGAGCGCCCAGCAGCAGCCCGAGCGCGCCCGCGATCAGGGACACCGGCATGAAGATCCGTCGCAGCCCCGGTATCCAGGCGCGCAGGATCTTTCCCGCGAGAATGAGAAACCCCAGCAACAGAAAGGCAAGCGCAACGTCACCGAAGAGTTCAGCTATGTCAGGCATTACATCCTCTCAACGCGCCGCGACCGTCACTTTGCAGGCACCTCGGTCAGCTTTTCAAGCAAGCTGGGAACCTGGTCGGGTGTGACGTGCGGATAGACTTGTTCGTTGATCATCACGACCGGGGCGAGTCCGCAGGTGCCCAGGCATGCCGCATCATGCAGCGAGAACTGCCCGTCTGTTGTGGTCTGCCCGAAGTCGATGCCGAGTTCGTCGCGAAACCGCGCCGCGACACGATCCGCGCCTTTCACGTAGCACGCTGTTCCCATGCAGATGTTGATCATGAATCTGCCGCGCGGTTGCAACCGGAAGAAGTGATAGAACGTTGCAACGCCCGAGACGCGCGACGTCGGCACGCGAAGCAGCTGGGCGACCGCATCCATTTGCGGAGCGCCGAGGTAGCCGAAATGCTCCTGCACCCGGTGCAGCACCGCGATGAGGTAGCTTTCCGGGTGCGGCCGCGTGCGGCATTCGGCGATGAACGCGACGATTTCCGGAGTGAGGGCGTCGTGAGAGGCGACCTCGACGGCCGGCCAGTTATCGGTGTTGATCAGGCTCATGGGATCCCTCGCGGCATCTTTGCGACGTAACGGGTGTGCAGCAGTTCGTGGGCCCGCGGGCTGCCGGGCTCGCCGAGATAATCGCGGTAGAGCTGCTGGATGGCGGGGTTTTCGTGCGAGCGGCGCAGGGCGGTACCGCCGTCGATCTTGTAGAGCGCCTGTGCACGCAACTGGAGCAGGTAGTCGAGGTGCTCGCGCATCGCACTGGGTGGGTAGGGTTGTCCGGCGCCGCCGACGCAGCCTCCAGGGCAGGCCATCATTTCGAGGATATGAAATTCGCGTTCGCCCCGGGCGGCGCGGTCGAGCAGTTCGGCCGCGTTACCCATGCCGTTAGCGACGCCGACGTGCAGGGTACGGTCGCCGAGCTGCACGTCGAGCTCGCGCAAGCCGGGTACGCGCCGGACCTCGCGAAATTCGAGCGGTGCCGAGTCATCGCCGAGCAGTTTCACGGCCGCCGTGCGCAGCGTCGCTTCCATGACGCCGCCGGTGGCGCCGAAGATCGTACCGGCGCCGGTGGTAATGCCCAGGGGGGCGTCGAATTCTTCGCTCGGGTAGATGCTGACGTCCACGTTTTCAAGGGTCCAGAAGTCGATGCCGGAAGCCTTGAGCATCCAGAGCAATTCGCGCACGGTGAGGACGGCGTCGGTATAAGGGCGGCCGGAGGCGTCGCAGTGCTCGGGCCGGCGGGCTTCGTATTTTTTCGCGACACACGGCATGATGGCGACCATGTAGACTTTGGCCGGATCGAGGCCGCGCTGCTCGGCGTAGTAGGTCTTGCTGAGGACGCTCGTCATCGTCATCGGCGAGCGGCACGTGGAGGCGTTCGGGATGAGCTGGGGATAGAACTTCTCAAGGTAGTTGATCCAACCCGGCGAGCAGGATGTGAGCATCGGGAGCGGGCCGCCGCCGGCGAGACGCTGAAGGAACTCGTGCGCCTCCTCGACGATCGTGAGGTCAGCGCCGAAGATGGTATCGAAGACAGCATCAAAGCTGAGCATCCGTAGCGCGGCGACCATGCGGCCCGTGGTGGCACGGCCGGGGGGGCTGCCGAAACCTTCGGAAATCGCGGCACGTACGGCTGGCGCGGTCTGGACGACGACGTGCAGCTCGGGATCGGCGAGCGCTTGCCAGACATCCTCGGTGTGGTTGCGTTCCAGGAGCGAAGCGGTGGGGCAGACGGCGATGCACTGTCCGCACTGGATGCACACGGAATCGTCCATGGCCGCACCGTGGGCGGGTGTCACGATGGTCTTGAAGCCGCGACCGTGCTGGCTCAGGTTGTGGACGTGCTGGACCTCGGAGCAGATCCGCACGCACCGGCCGCAGAGGATGCACTTGTTGGGTTCGCGTATGACCGCACGGCTGCGGTCGTCGCGCGGGATGTCCTTGCGCTCGCCTTCGAAGAGCCGCTCGCGCACGCCAAGCGAGTACGCGAGGTTCTGCAACTCGCAGTGGCCGTCGCGCTCACAGGTCTGACAGTCGCGCGGGTGATTGTCGAGGATCAGCTCGAGGATGTCGCGCCGTGCCTGTCGCAGGACGGGTGTGTTCGTCACGACTTCCATACCCTCCCACACCTCGCTCGAGCACGCCGCCATGTGGTGGCCGATGTCCTTGACGTCAACGATGCAGACGCGGCATGCGCCCGGGAGACTCAGGTAGGGGTGGTAGCACAGTGTCGGCACGCGGATGCCGACGCGCTCCGCTGCCCGCACGATCGTCGTACCGACAGGGACCTGCACGTGGTGTTCGTCGATCTTCAACCGGACCAGTTCGGTCGACACGGAACTCTCCTTGCACCGGCGGTCAGTGCCGGGAAACGGCCTCGAAACGGCAGACTTCGTAGCACACGCCGCACTGGATGCAGCGACCCTGGTCGATGACGTGGGCGCCGCGGCGTTCGCCGGCGATGCAGGCAACCGGGCAGCGCCGCGCGCAAAGCGTGCAGCCGACGCACTTCTCGTTGATCTCGAACGTCAAGAGCGCGCGACATTTGCGCGACGGGCACGTGCGGTCCTCGGCCACGTGGGCCGCGTACTCCTCGCGGAAATAGCGGAGCGTGCTGAGGACCGGATTCGGCGCCGCCCGCCCGAGACCACACAGCGACGACGTGCGAACGAGCTCCGCGAGGCGTTCGAGTCGGTCGATGTCCGTCGGCGTGCCCATGCCCCCACAGATGCGTTCGAGGATTTCAAGCATGCGCTTCGTACCCTCACGGCAGGGCGTGCACTTGCC
The DNA here is from genome assembly GCA_003557125.1 of Phycisphaerae bacterium. Lineage (GTDB taxonomy): Bacteria > Planctomycetota > Phycisphaerae > UBA1845 > PWPN01 > PWPN01. Next base: position 9,980 of record PWPN01000108.1, read on the forward strand.
GCACGACTCGTGCTGCGAGAACGTCATGTAGTAGCGGGCGAGGTCGACAAGGCAGTCATCCTCGTCGAGCACGATCATGCCGCCGGAGCCCATGATCGAGCCGAGCGCCTGGAGAGTGTCAAAGTCGACCGGGGTATCGAGGTCGGATACGCGGAGGCAGCCTCCCGCCGGGCCGCCGGTCTGGACGGCCTTGAGCTGCTTACCCTCGCGTACGCCGCCGCCGGTGTCGTAGACGATCTCGCGCAGCGTGGTTCCCATGGGGACTTCGACGAGGCCGGTCTGGGCGACCTTGCCGGCGAGGGCAAAGACTTTCGTGCCGCCGCTTTTGGCTGTGCCGAGCTGTGCGAACCAGTTCGCGCCATACAGCATCACGGCCGAGATGTTCGCGAATGTTTCGACGTTATTGATGCAGGTCGGCTGACCCCAGAGGCCGGCGGTGGTCGGGTAGGGGGGGCGGATGTGGGGCTGGCCGCGCTCGCCTTCGATCGAGTTGATGAGGGCGGTCTCTTCGCCACATACGAAAGCGCCGGCGCCGAGCCGGATTTCCAGGTCGCACGCAAAGCCCGAGCCGAGGATGTCCGGTCCGAGCAGGCCGACCATGCGGCACTGGGCGAGAGCGTTTTCGATCCGGCGGATGGCAAGGGGATACTCAGCGCGAAGGTAGATGTAGCCTTGGTGGGCTCCGATCGCGTACGCGCCGATAAGCATGCCCTCGATGACGGCGAAGGGATCGCCTTCGAGCATGCTGCGGTCCATGAACGCGCCGGGGTCGCCCTCATCCGCGTTGCAGATGATGAACTTCTGGTCGCCGACCGCCTCCGCTGCCTGGTCCCACTTGAGGCCTGTCGAATATCCGCCGCCGCCGCGGCCGCGGAGGAGCGAGCGTCGAACTTCGGTGCGGACCCACGCGGGGTCGCCGCGCTGCAGGACGTTCGCCAGTGCCTCGAAGCCGCGCTGTTTGAGAGACTCGTCGAGGCTTTCAGGGTCGATGACCCCGCTGTTACGCAGCGCGACGCGCGTCTGTCGGCGAAAGAAACTCACGTCAGCGTAGAGTTCGAAGAAGCTGCGGCCGACCGCGGCCTCGGACAAGCGAAGGTGCGGTACGACACGGCCGGCAACGACATGCTCGGCAATGATCTCGTCGATGTCCTCGGGAGTGGTGATCGTGTAGACGACGTTTTCGGGTCTGACGAGGACGCGGGTGGCCCGGTCGCTGCCGTCGGACTCGCAGAGGCCGAAACAGTTGGCACGGAGGACGGCAACCTCATCGCCGGGGAAGCCGGCGGCACGCAGCTTGTTCTCGAAGAGGGTACGCATCGGTTCGGTAAGCTCGCGGCCGCAGCGGGCTGCGCCGCAGAACAAGAATTCAAGCCGATGGGTGCCGGCCTCCTCGGAGTCGAGGGTGAATGGACCGACGGGCGTGCCGCCGAGAACGTGCTGAGTGAAGATCTCATGCGCGCGGGCGCGGTCGACCTTCTCGTACTTGACTGGCATACGGCCGGGGACGAGGACGCCTACAATGGGCTCGCAGCTGCACCGGCCGGTACAACCTGTTCGGTGGAGGAGAACGTCGTCGCGGCCGGCGGCGCG
>PWPN01000196.1 GCA_003557125.1 Phycisphaerae bacterium
ACAAGCCGCCAGTGGCACCCTGTGGCCGCCTGATCCGAGCCGCGACCGTGAGGGAGCGTAGCGGCCGCTACATGATCCGCTAGCGGCACCCGGTATGGGGCTTCGGCCGCCACGGGGGGCGGCCGCTACAAGAGCCGCCAGTAGCACGCGTCGTCACGGCTCACAGCTGTGGCACACGGTGCGGCTGACAGAGAGATACAAAACGGGGACCGGTGCCCGATACAGGCTCAGGCTTGGAGACGGCGCCCGTCCCCGTTTTAGTTCGAAGCGCGAACGAACCGCGTGACGAGGCATCTTGTCGGACCGGAGACAGCATCGGACTGGAGACAACATCGGACTGGAGGCAGGGAGACAACAGTGGAACCCCGCAAGCGTACCAGGCGAATCGTGCGTTATGTGTTGTTGATTATCGCTTTGATCGTCGTGGGCGTGCCGACGGCTGTATACGTGTACGACGTGACGGGCGAGCGGTATCGGTTGGCCACGGGCGACTTTCCCGAGACGCTGGACCAACTCGTGCCGGATTATCTGGAGGAACTGCCTCCGGACCCGTTCGACGGTGAGCCCTTGTGATACAAGGTGACCGACGAGCGGGTCGTCATCTACAGCGTGGGCGAGAACCTTACCGACGACGGCGGCGACGTCGAACACCTCGACAAGCGCCCGAACGATGTCGGCTTCATCCTCCTGCCGCCCGACCGACGCGGGCGACCGCACACGGGGATTGTCAGCGTATGTTGCGACGACGAATAGACGGGCGAGACGCCCGTACCACCCTGAAAAGGTAGCTCGACGGGGGAGACGCCCGTACCACCCTGTCGGTCGCATATCACATGTCATTCCGTGATCAGCCGCGGCTGCGTCGCTTCGGACGGCTTGAGGTGCTTGTCCATCCAGGCGTAAAGCAGCTCGCGCGCGTCGTATTCGATCGAATGGCCTTGCCCGTGCACGTAGAAGGCGAAGTTTTCCGGCGCGCCTTCGAGCTCGTACACGTCCATGATTTTCAGGTTCATGAGTACCCGTTGGCGTTGGGTGAGCGGGTTCCCGTCGTTGAGGCCTGCGATGTCCAGGAACGGGCGCGGCGCGATGAGCGCGATGATCTCGTGCATGTCGATCGGCGGCAGCTCGCCTGCCTGAAGCGTCGGTCGCAGGTGCTTGAAGTACACGTACCATCGGCCGCGGGCCCAGTGCTCGACGCCGGGATTGTGCCGGAAGAATGCGGCTGAGCAGTTCGTGGCGGCTGCACGGATCCGTAGATCGTAGGCAGCCAGGAAGTACGTACCCTGCCCGCCGAGCGAATGGCCGAGCGCCCCGATGCGTTGCGGGTCGACCTCCGGCAACGACTCCAGCACGTCGATGGCGATCGCATGTTCGTAGGTGAACTTCCCGACGGCTGTCCATTCGGGGTGCTTTGCGTAGAACCGTTCGGTCTCGTAAGGGCCCTCGGGCGGGACGCGATGGCCGGCCACGAAATGGTCCGGTGCGATGACGACGTACCCGCGCCGGGCGAGGTGATCGAGCTGCGCCCGGTCCGGTCGGCCCGACAGGGCGGCGGACTGCTCCTTGCCGCGTTCGGTCGTCCCGTGCAGGACGACGATGGCTGGGGCGGGGCCTTCCAGGTCGTGGGGGATGGCCAGGTAGGCGTGGGCGCGTTCGTCGACCTCGACGTTGTAGCTGATCAGCCGGCGCGTATAGATGCCCTCGACATCGACGGACTCTTCTGTGCGAAGATCGAGCGGCACCCGCGCGGGTTTGCGGTCGTCGCGGATGAGCTGAAGATAACGCTCGCGCAGGACAGCCTTGCGCTCGTGCCAGCTTGCCAGGTCGTCCACGCCCTCCAGGAGGTCGTCCCACGAACTGGCGATCACCGGCGGCTCCGACTGCATCCGCGTCGGGGTCTCGTCGGCAGCGGTCATGGCCATTCCCAGCATCGCGATTGTTGCCCAGGCTGACATCAATAAACGCATCCCACGCACCTCCGGATTGGCTAACCGCGTCTGAGGTTCCCATCGCCCGGCAGCCCCTGTTCGGCCGAGTCTCGGCTCTCTTCCGTGTGGATTCTGAATGGTATGGCAGCCCGAATCAAGCAGGGGTGAGGGTGAGGCGATCCCGGGCGCCTCGCCCGTCGGGGAGTGCAATGTTGACGGGCAAGATGCCCGTCCCACCCGACAGAAGGTCAGTATGCAAAACAGGGTGGTACGGGCGTCTCGCCCGTTGAGGTAAGACCGCACTGGCGGACAAGCCGCCAGTGGCACCCGGTGTTGCAGCTTGTTTACGGACTGAGGACGGCCGCCACGGCCAAGTCGCGGCGAAGCCGAAGGCGAAGACGGAGGGGCCGCTACAAGATCCGCCAGTGGCACCCGCGAAACGGGGAGCCGACTGTGCGCGCGAAAAGGCGTTTTTTCGGCTTTCAGGGCGGTATCCTCTTGACGGCAGACGCTTTCAGCCCGTATATAACGTCATGGCAAATGTAACGAACACACCCTCTGAGCGTGACTCACGTGCGGATGCTTTGACCCAGACCAAGATCGTCGGGGAAGGGATCACCTTCGACGACGTGCTGCTGATTCCGGCCCGATCGGCTGTCGTGCCGCGTGTCGTCGACGTGCAGACGCGACTGACGCGCCGGATCACGATCCATATGCCGCTCGTCTCGGCGCCGATGGACACGGTCACCGAGTCCTCGCTGGCCATCGCGCTGGCCCAGGAGGGCGGCATCGGCATCATCCACAAGAACCTCACCGTCGAGACGCAGACGCGCGAGGTCTACAAGGTCAAGCGTTCCGAGTCCGGCGTCATCAACGACCCCATTACGCTGCGACCGAGCGACCCGGTCGATAAGGCCCGCGAGATCATGCGGCTGCATAACGTCTCGGGGTTGCCCATCACGGGCGAAGGCGGCAAGCTCGTCGGGATCC
>PWPN01000235.1 GCA_003557125.1 Phycisphaerae bacterium
AGGCCTCGGAAGAGCTGGTGCGGGATCCTGCCGGCACCATCTCGATCTGCACGGTCCCCTCCGTGGCTTCCGCAACGGCCTCGGCCCAGGGAATGACTCCGTTGGCCCAGCCAGCATCGGATTGATCGAAGCAGGGCTGGAAGACGAGATTAGTCACCTCGTCGGGCGGTCCATCCGCGCTCGCGACGCTCGAAAGCCCGAGCATGGCAAGGCCGGCCAGACCGAGGCTCGTGATTGAGTGGTTTCGTTTTGTCATGATTGCTCCCTCCTTGTTCAATAGGCAGGATGCCTATGGACGTTGATCGTTCTTCTGCAACAACCCCCTCTTATCGACCAATGACAGTGCGGACATCGCGGATGAACTGCCTGACCACCAGGACGAGTACGAATGCAGCGCACACCGGGATCAGGTACTTGATCGGGTAGACGGGAATCGGCACCACAGTCGGCGTCTTCTGATTGAGCATCAGCGACAGCTCGGCCGCCTGCCATCCCTTCCAGATGAGGACTCCCAGGAACGAGAAGGTGTAGACGGAGGTCAGGATGTCGCAGAACGCCCGCTTCCTGGAGGAGAACTGGGCGTAGACCACATCGAGCTTGACGAAGAAATCGTGCCTGTAGGCGTAGATCCCGCCGGCGCAGGCGATCAGTACCATGGCGATCTGCACGGTCGTGCCGATCCAGTGGACGGCCGTGTTCAGCGCGTAACGGAGAAAGACATCCGTCACCCCCATGATCATGCAGTAAAGGATCAGCCCCCAGCCGATGACACCCATCGTCTCGGCCGAGTAATCGATCGCCTTGTTCGCCTTGCGCAGTACAGTCATGGATTCCCGTCCTCCATCGGACAAGCGACTGAAGGGGCCGCGCTTCTCGTATCGTACAAGGACGGGCTCACCGACCTGGAGTATAGGCGTGCCGGAATGCGACCGGTCCGGGCGACTCGGATCCATACAGGCGGCTCGCCTGGCCAGCGGCGAGTATCCGGATCTCGCTCTCGTCTGAAGCCCCTCTCATGGCATTTGGCTCTCGATCCCGCCTCGTAACCACGTCAAGCTACGCTCGCCGCGAACACGCTGGATAGAACCAGTTCCGGCTTGTCGTTGAGACCAGATCGAGGGAGAGATCCGGCTTGGGGCGTCCGTTGACGTGAGTTCGCAGCATTTTCGCGTCCCGGAGGCGCGTCCCGGCCAGGCGGCGCTCGCAGCGACCGAAGCGTTCAGCAAGCAATACTTGCTGAACGCTTCGTGCAGGCCCTTGAGCCCATCGTCGGATGACACGGGGCGCGCAGCCGGGCCGGCTCCAGGGCTCAGGCGCCGCGCGGTACGGTCTGCGGTTCGATGAACTCGAATAGCCCCTCAAGCCCGCCTTCGCGGCCGTAGCCGGATTGCTTCATGCCGCCGAACGGTGCCTCGGGGGTGGGGCCGGAGCCGGTGTTATGGCCGACGTGGGCGAACTCCAGCCGGGTGATGACGCGCTCGGCGCGTGCCGCGTCGCCGGTGAAGAGGTAGCTGGCGAGGCCGAACTCGGTCTCGTTGGCGAGTTCGATTGCCTGCTCCTCGTCGTCGAATTCCACCAGGGGCACCAGCGGCCCGAAGGTCTCCTCGCGCCAGCAGGCCATCTCCGGGGTGGCGCCCCGAAGCACGGTGGGTGGGAAAAAGCCGCCCCAGTCCCTGTGGAGTTCCGGAGGTATTTCGCCGGTGACCAGTTCGGCGCCCTTGTCGACGGCATCGGTGACGTGACGGCGTACCTTGTTATAGCCGTTGCGGTCGATGAGCGGGCCGATGTCGACGCCCTCGCGCATGCCGTCGCCCACGGTCATGCCGGCGACGCGGGCGCTTAGCTTCTCGGCGAATGCCGCCGCCGCACCCTTCTGGACGAGAATCCGGTTGGCGCAGACGCAGGTCTGGCCGCCGCCGCGGAACTTGTTGCCGATCAGGTTTTCGGCCGCGGCATCCAGGTCGGCGTCTTCGAAGATAATGTAGGGCGCGTTGCCGCCGAGTTCCAGGGTGAGCTTCTTCACCTGGGGCGCACACTTGCGGATGAGATCCCGGCCCACCTCGGTCGAGCCGGTGAAGCTGACCACCCGCACGTCCGGGTGTTCGCACAGGGTGTCGCCGATCGGCCCGGCGCCGCCCATCACCAGGTTGACCCGCCCCGGGGGCAGTTTCACCGCGTCGTGCAGCAGGGTGAAAAGCGCAATCATGCTGAGCGGCGTCTTCGACGAGGGCTTGATGACCGAGGGGCAGTCGGCGGCAATGGCGGCCGAGAGCTTCTTGGCAATCATGCCGGCGGGGAAGTTCCAGGGCGTGATGAGCGCCACCACGCCGGCCGGGCGGTAGTGTACGGTCCAGCGGCAGCCCCGGGGCTGCTCCTCGAGCTCCCGGGACGCGAGTTCGTCGACGTGCTTCGCGCAGTAGCTGAAAAAGCCGGCCGCGTAGTCGATCTCGCCCTGGCCCTCCTTGAGGGGCTTGCCGTGCTCCAGGGTCAGAATGCGGCCGAGTTCCTCGCGGTTTTCCGCAAGTGCCCGGGCGATGGCCTCGAGCCATTCGCGGCGCTGGTCCAGGCTGGTCAGGGGGAAGCGTGCATCGCTCGCTGCGGCGATCGCGCGCTGCGCTTCGGCGGCACCCATGTTCGGGACCTCGGCGAGCGTTTCGCCGTTCGCCGGATTGGTGACCGCCAGCGTGTCGCCACCGTCGGCGCCTACCCATCGGCCGTCGATGTAGCCCTGGAGTTGCTTGAGCAATGGTGATTCGATCATGGCGTTTCCCCGTCCGACTGTCAGTGTCCGGCAGGCCGTCCCGAGCGGCATCCGGACGAAATGGTCTCCGGACGTTAAACAGGGGCGTTGATGGCGTCAACCACAGGCCTTGACCAATGCATCGCAGGCGGATCATAGTCCCGCTGATGGCGCGC
>PWPN01000025.1 GCA_003557125.1 Phycisphaerae bacterium
AGAAGGCGCGCCAGCTTTTCAGCGGCGCGGTCGACTCGGCCCAGGGCCTGGGCGTCGGCCTCTACCAGGCCGCCCGCATGGCCGCCCGCTACGACTACGAACTGGCGCTGGTGGACAACGTGCCCGGGCGGGTGCGGTTCACGTTGACGGGGCCGCTGTACGGGGATTCCTGACGATTACTCACAGGCTGAAGACCAGGTCGACGGTCGCCTCGTCATCAGGATAGTCTTCACCGTTACACCCCAGACAGGAAACCCGCCCCCTGTTCGCAACCTCATCATCTATTTCGCTTTCCAACCGAATGGCAATGTCCACGGGCACGCCCGTGATGAGCATTTTGTTCTCGAAGATTCCGTTACCCTCGTCGCCAGTAAAGAACGAATTGAAAACGCCGCCAAACGGGTGAGTAGGCTGGGAGTCGTTGCCAGCAAGGTCCGGGTTGCCGGTTATAAGCCGCGCCGCACGCAAGTGACGCCACGCAAGGCAACTCTCGTGGCCTGGCTGGTCACATTGCGGGCCCTCATCAATGGTCCCAGTACCAAGCCCGTTTGCAGTGGTTGGCAAACCAAGGCGTGTATCAGCGCGAGCAAAATCCCCCGGCAGCGCATTGTAACGATCTCGAAACTCATAAAACGCACTCTGATAGTCCCGAATGTCAGACTTGAAGGAGCGATACTCCGCGTTGCGGATAAGTGATTGCCCCTGCAGGACCACACCGAGAATGAGGCCGATGACGACGAGCACGATCGCCGCCTCGATCAGCGTGAAGCCATGACCTCTGGTCATGAGGGGAGGCGACGCCTTGTTCACGGCAGCCGACCCGCGTCAACCATGCGCGACTTGAGCACGGGATCAACTATCCAAATTACAATGTCGTCAAAACGCCCCATATCCGATTGGGCATCGCGGTAGTCGCCGGCAACGAAGGTCGATGAGCCGTTGCAGTTCTCTGCCTCGTCCTCGGAGAAGCCTTCACCGGTTGGGCAGTTGAAACCACCGTCAGTCCATACCTGCCCGCCCTGTCCTCCGAAAGAGACGACAACAGCGGGCACCTCCGATGCAAGCGTTACCGCATCCAAGTCGGTCACACTACTCTCGACCCGCAGGCTAGGTTCACTCCCGAAATCAAAGGCGCTGCCATCAACGCTGTCGGGCCGGCGGGCATACTCAAGGTCGACAGCGTAATAGAGAAAATGGCCCCATGCATCGCGCCTGCCGATGCCAAGCGTGCTCCACGGCAGTGCACCCTGGTCAGCGTCACTGTCGCATGAGTCGTTGGCCCGATTTTCTACGCCGTCTGGAGGATTGGAGGTGTCGGCACAGGGGAGATGGCCGCGCGAGACGGCATAGCCGTAGAGAGCTTCGCGGATTTCGCGCATTTCACCGCGCTGCTCGGCGCGTTGCTGGCGCTCAGTGCTGACCTCAAGGGCGACGATGCCGCCACCGAGAAGCAATCCAACAATTACCAGCACAATGGCTAACTCTATCAGCGAGAAGCCCGCCTGACCCGACCATCTTGGCCTCATGGAATTTGGACCCCTCGGAACACGTCGTTGCGAGCGGAGTGCTCCACTGCCGAGCGCGAATATGCCTCCCCGGCTTCAGCATTCGGCGGCTCCAAATAATCGGCTAGCACCACCGACTGCGACCGATCCTGGCCGGCGAGCGCACGTCCGGCCCCTACCAACATTGCACCGAGGCTAGCCTCACCCGCGAGCGTAAGCGGGCCATCGGCACATTCGCCGCCGCCGTCTATCGTACAGCCCGGAGCAACGTGGTATACAATGAAGGAAGGTCCCGTGCCTGTTTCGTCGACCCATCCCTGCTGAACCAACCAGTCGGGCAGCGACTCCTGTTCAAGGCGCTCGTAGTCCTCGCAGGCATCATCCTCCGGCGGGGGCTCAAGCAGAGGCAGCGTACCGCGTTCCAGCCCCGGATCACAGATCGTATTTGCGGCATCGAGAGGAGCCGGTCGCGGCAGGTGGCCATGCACTGCATAGAAGTCCGCCAGCGCCACCTCCAGTGCTGCAAGCACGCGAAGTTGAACTGGTGCGAACAACCGATCGAGGCTGAGGCCGACCGCGCGATCATTGCAGTCAGCACGATCCCGGCAGTCAAGAAAGTTGGGGTCCGCCACCGCATTCTCGTGCTCAAGGTATTTCCCCGGATCAGCACTCGGCCGGCCCGTCTGGCCGGGCAGCGGATCACCAGGTGCTAGAAGAACAGCCGCATGCCCTCCTTCTCCGTTGATGCGCAGGCCACCTTCAAGCCCACCTTCCGGGTTAATGAAATTGCCCGATTCGTTGTGCAGCGCAAGGTCGATTGCGAGCCACAGATCATGCTCCCCACGCTCCATCCCGAGCGTGCGGTGCGGCAGACGCCCAAGCATCACGGCGCCATTGCTGTTGATGCAGTCAAGTGAGTTTGCGATGCCGTAACTTTCATCGTCGGGGTCGTCTGGGTCGAAGAGATCGGGACAGGGAAGCGCGCCGGGGCGTCGTGTCCCGTCTGTTGCCGTAGCAAGCAAGGCATAACCGATGAGGGTCGACCTGGCATCGGATAGCGCACGCTGACGGTCACGCTCGTCGGTCTGGCGCGCCGCCCCGCTCCATGGTCCGAGGGCGAGAACGAGAGCCGTTCCGGTGACAACGAGCACCACCAGGATCAGAAGGAGAGCGAAACCGCGAGATTTCGTAGCTCGCATGGCGAGTCAGCGCCGAAACCGATCCACCACTTCGCCGCGCTCCGGGTCGTAGACCTGGCCGGGTTTGAGGCGGACGGTGCTGCCGTCGGGGAGGGTGATGACGACTTCGCGGCCTTCGATGCGGCCGCGTTCGCCGCTGTCGAGGCCGCTGCCGTCGTCGAACCAGAGGGCGGGCGGGCCGCCGCTGCGGCTGACGAAGC
>PWPN01000389.1 GCA_003557125.1 Phycisphaerae bacterium
ATAGACTGATCGACATATGCTGTCAATGATGGTAGAAGGCGCGCATGCCCAGCGACACACGAACCCGCATGATCACGACGGCGGCGCACCTCATCCAGGAGCGCGGCCTGCACGGCGTCAGTATGCGCGACATCCTTGCCGAGAGCGGGGCACCGCGGGGATCCCTGTACTTTCACTTCCCGGGCGGCAAGGAAGCCCTGGTCCACGAAGCAATGCGGATCGGAATCGACGAGGCGACCCGGGTGTTACGGGAGTGCCTGGATCATGCCGAGCACCCGGCAGAGGGTGTGCGCGCGTTCTTCCGTGCGGCGACCGACGAAATGGTCGCATCGGGTTACGCCTTCGGTTGTCCGGTCGCGCCCATCGTTCTCGACGCGCCGGGTTTCGAATCCGAGCTGGCGGCGACCTGCAAGACAGCGTTTCGTGAATGGACGGACATGTATCAGGGGGCCCTGGTCGACGCCGGGATGGAACCCGATAGCGCGGCCACGCTGGCGCGGATGATCGTGGCCAGCCTCGAAGGCGCCTTGATCATGGCCCGCAGCGAGCGCGATGCCGCCTGCATTACGCAGGTGGGTGAGGAGGTGGCGGCCTTGATCGACGCCCGGGTGTCGCGGGGACAGGAAAGCGCCGTGCCGAACCCGGCACGGGCGGCGTCCAGACCCTCATGATGCGGAATCCGACTCAGTCGGCTGACTCCTCGAAACTTATGAGCATGACGTCGGCACCTTCCTCTCGCAGCGGGATCAGCGCCTGGTACTCGGGTGAGTCGTGCCAGCCATGCGCAGCCTGGATATTGGGGAAACGCAGGACGACGACATCCGTGGCGTCGTGTTCGCCCGCCAGTACGGCTGCTCGCTCCCCCCGCATCACGAGTTCTCCATCCCAGGCCTGAAATGTCGCCGGCACGCGCCGGCGATACTCGGCCCACTTGTGGGCATCCTTCACTCGAACATGCCCGATCACGTACGCAGCCATCGTCAGCCCCTTGCGTCCAACTGTGCGCACTGTCCGTCAGGCAATGGGGCCGGTCAATCTCTGACCATCGGGTACCGACGGCGTGGCGTACTCTTGGCCCCCGGAATCAATGTGCGGGATCATGACGGAGTCTGTGTGAAGCTGGGGATTGCACGTGATCGGCGCGATGGCTGAGGTGTACTATGGCGGCGTGCCGGCGCGCGAGTGCACGGTTTCTCCCGCAAGCGTCAGGCCACCGTCTTGTACGTCTGGGGCTCGATCAGCGCTCGAACCAGCCAGTTGCCGGTCCGGACGTCCTCCATGCACCAGACGTAGGGCCAGGCGGTCTTCTGCAGGCTGTCGAAATGGCGCTCGGCCTGGGCACGGTCGGTGAACGTTTCCTTGATGTGGATCACGTAGGACATTGTCTGCAACCTCCCGAGGCATCAGCAGTGATCGGTTGGCTTCAAGTGCCTCCTGGTGACAGGTTGGTCCTCCATCCATGCGCTGCCAATGAGAACTGGTACGTAGTGGATTTTCCGTAGCCGCCCATGGAAACCATGCCTACGGCGACAGGCAGCGCACGGCGCACGGGTCGATTTTCAGCTGTAGACTGTGCGCATCTCGAGATCGCTGTTCGCGGCAATGTCCGCACGAACCACTGGGGAGTCCGACAGAGATGACGAAGATGGCGACGACGGACTGGCAGGATGTTATTGATTTCTGGTTCACCGATCTCGGCCCAGAACAGTGGTTCGGCAGGGATCCGGAACTCGATCGGGCGATCACGGAGCGCTTCGCGAACCTGCATGCGCGAGCAGCGCAGTGCGAGCTCTACCGGTGGCGGGATGCGGCGCGCGGCCGACTCGCCGAGGTGATTGTCCTCGACCAGTTCCCGCGCAACATTTTTCGCGACCAGTCCGGTGCGTTTGCCACTGATGCCGTTGCGCTCGCCCTGGCGCAGGAAGCGGTGGCCGCTGGAGCGGACCGGGAGCTGGAAGCAGTGGAGCGCAGCTTCCTGTACATGCCCTACATGCACAGCGAGTCACCCGCCATCCACGAGGTAGCGATGGAGCTGTACGGTCAGGAGGGCCTCGAATACAACCTCAAGTTCGAGATCGATCACAAGGCGATCATTGACCGCTTCGGCCGATATCCACATCGCAACGCCATTCTCGGACGCGAGTCAACGCCGGACGAGGAGGCGTTCCTCAAACAGCCGGGGTCGTCCTTCTGACGAGGGCAGCCCGAATGTCTTGCGGCCGGGCCGGTCACACGGACCGTTTTTGCGCTCGAGGGGGGAGGCGCGGGGATATCGATCGTGCGCGTGACGCTCACGAACCAGAAGCACTCTGCGATTGGCGATACAGTATGATGACGCTGCGGATGTGCGAGCGCATCAATGCTTCCGCGACCACCACATCACGCTCAAGGATGGCTCGCAGGATCTGACTGTGTTCCCGGAAGGCTTCACGGATCGATTCGTTCTCGATCATCCAGCGCGAGCTGATCACCACCGCCTGGTCGTGAATTTCCTCGAGCTTCTCGGCCAGAGGACGGTTGCGGCTGAGCCAGGCGATACTGCGATGGAACTGATTGGCGTAGTCGCTGAAGGCGCCATAGTCACGTGACAGATCGAACGTCTCGTACTGCTCGAGCTGTCGGCCAAGTTCGTGAAGTTCCTTGTCCGTGGCACGCTCAATGGTGAGCCGGACCGCCATTTTCTCGAGACCTTCACGAATTTCGTAGAGATCCTGCACCTGTTCGATCGTGAACTCGCGGACGTACAGTTGCCGGCCGCGCTTCTCCAGGAAGCCTTCCTGCTCAAGCCGACGCATGGCTTCGCGAACTGGAGTTCGGCTCGTGTTGTAGCGTTCGCTGAGATCACCCTCGCGCAGCGCCAGATTCGCTTCCAGCCGCAGGGAGCCGATGTCGGCCCGGAGCAACTGGTATACCTGTTCCGAGCGGCTCTGCTGCCGTTCTTCTCCGTTGGGTGCAGCGGCGCCACTCGACGCCGTCATCCGAGGTGCCTTTCCATGGTTGATCGCGCTCATGATTCCCCGCTTGAGTTACGGATTCTCGATCTTCTGTGCGTTCTTCCACTCATGACATTGTACGAGATGACCGGGTGAAATTTCCTCCGTATCAGGATGGGCTTGCTCGCAGCACGGTTGACGGAGGGGGCAGCGTTTCAGGAATCGGCAACCGGCGTGGCCCTCTGTGGTCGGGTTGTACGCCTCACCCGCGATGTCTCGGGAGGAGTCCTTGCCGGTGGCTCCAATGGTGCCGAGCAAGGCCTTCGTGTACGGATGAACAGGGTGCTCGAACAACGTCTGCGTATCCGCGAATTCAACCAGTTTGCCGAAGTACATCACGCCGATCTGGTCGCAGATGTAGCGGGCGACGTGCAGATCGTGCGTAATGAACAGCATCGTGATGCCGGTCTCCGCCTGAATGTCCTTGAACAGGTTCAGGATCTGGGCGCGCACGGAAACATCGAGCTTCGACACGGCTTCATCGGCAACCAGCAATTGGGGCTCGACGATCAGCGCCCTGCCGATCGCCACGCGCTGCAGCTGTCCCCCGGACATCTCGTGCGGATAGCGATCGCGAAATGCGGGGGAGAGACCGACCCGCGTCAGCGTTGCGTCGACGCGCTCGTCGATCCGGGCATCCGTCAGCTCATTGCGTATGCGCAGGGGAGTAGCAAGGGATTCCGCTACGCGCTGGCGCGGATTCAGCGACGACAGAGGATCCTGGAATATCATTTGCAGGCGCTGTCGCATCGGCCGCATCTGTCTCTCTGACAGGCCCGCAATGTCGCGCCCATCGAAGATGATTTCGCCGCTGCTCGGGGTCTCGAGCCGCAAGACCGTCTTGGTGAGGGTTGTCTTGCCGCTGCCCGACTCTCCGACGAGTCCGACGATTCGACCGCGGGGGACCTGCAGATCGACTTCATCGACTGCGGTGATGAATCCGGGGCCGCGGCTGAGCACGGCGTCGATTCCGCGTTTGGTTCTGAACCGGACGGAGAGATTCCGCAGTTCCAGCAGATGGTCACTCATGGATTCACAAGGCTCCCTTGCTGTCGGCCAGCACGCAACGGACCGCCCGCTCTCCCGCAATTGTCCGCATGGGTTGGTACTGATCACACACCGCTTGACGCTGTGGGCAGCGAGGCGCAAACCGACAGCCGCTGGGCATGTTGGTGATGGTTGGCAACTCCCCGGGGATTTCGGCGAGGCGGTCGACTTTCCCTTCGAGTTCCGTGGCCGTGCGCAACAATCCCTGTGTATAGGGGTGGCGAGGCGCATCAAGCACGTCTCGGGTCGAACCGTCCTCCACGATCTGGCCTGCGTACATCACGACGATGCGGTCACACAGGCGCGCGGCGAGGGAAATATCGTGCGTGATGAACAGGAAGGACGCATCGGTTTCCGTGCGCAGTAACCGAAACAGTTCGATGATCTGGAACTCGACGATATTGTCGAGATTCGTTGTCGGCTCGTCGGCCACGATCAGGGCAGGGCGCAGTTGTAACACCAATGCGATCAGCGCTCTCTGGAGCATGCCGCCGGAAAGCTCGTGCGGATAGCTCGCAATGATCTGTTGGCCATGTGGTATGCCCACCTTGCGCAGCAATTCGACCGCCGATGCTTTCCAGGCGCCGCGACCCTGCAGGTCGGGGCGTTTCGAGGTCACGCGGCGGGCGACATGGCGGAAGTGCCAGCCGACCGTCTTGACCGGATTGAAGGACCCGACCGGATCTTGAAAGATCATTGCAAGATCACGCCCACGCAGGGCGTCGAACTCATTTTCTCCGAGCTCGATGAGTTCCATGTCGCGGAACCGTGCGCAATCGGCGCGTACCTGCGCGTGTTGGGGCAAGAGCCGAAGCAGGGCCATGCAGGTCACCGTCTTGCCGGAACCGGATTCGCCGATGACGCCGACAACTTCGCCCTGGCCTACACGCAGGTCTACGCCGTCCACGACCGGCGCCGACCGGGTTTCGGGGGCAAAGTCGACCTCGAGGTTTCTGACGTCCAGAAGATAATCCATCAACTCGTCCTCTTGCGCAGCCGCGGATCGGCCAGGTCGCGGAATCCGTCGCCCAGCAGGTTGATGCCGAGAAGGCCTGCACTGACAAAGAGACCGGTGAGAGTCAGGACCCAGGGAGCGCGGCGGAAGTACTCCTGGCCATCAGCCATGATGACACCGAGTGAGGGTGTGGGTGGCTGAACGCCCAGACCCAGGAAACTCAGGCCGGACTCGATGATCACGCCGAAGGCGATGCCGACCCCGGCCTGCACGAGGAGGGGGGCGGATATGTTCGGCAGGAGTTCCCGGCAAAGAAGGCGGATCGTCGACTGGCCCTGCAGTCGCGCGGCCTGGACATAGGGCTCACTCTTGATCGTGACCGTCATGTTGCGGGCAAGGCGCGCAAAAATGGGTACGTATACGAGTGCAATCGCCAGCGCGACATTCGCGACGCCAAAGCCCAGGATGACCATCAGGAAAAGGGCGAGAACGAATGCGGGGAATGCAAACAGCAGGTCCATGACCCGCATGGGGGCACTGTCGTAGAACCGGCCAATGTAGCCGGCAGCCATGCCGATCAGAGTGCCGAGAACGGCAGCGAGAGTGACCCCGGTAATGCTGATGCCCAGGGAAATGCGAGCACCGTACAACACCCTTACCAACACGTCGCGCCCGTAGGAATCCGTCCCGAAGGGATGGGCGAGGCTTGGTGCTTCGAGAATGCGATCGTACGCGGTTGCTGTCAGCGAATGGGGGATCAGGATCGGTCCCAGCACGATGGAAAGCAGGAACAGGCTGGTGATGATGAGACCTGCCATGGCCATCGAGTTGCTGCGTATGCTTTGCCAGATGCGCCGCATGTCAGGTTACCTCGTGCGTTTCGGGTCAAGCAGGGCGCAGACGATGTCCACGACGAGATTCACGACCAGTACCGTCACCAGAAAGACGATCGCGCAAGCCTGCACAACCGCGTAGTCCCGGGCGAAGGCGGCATCGACCATGAGTGAACCGATACCGGGTATGCCGAACACGCGTTCGATGACGACAACGCCACCCAGCAGGTAGCGCACCTGGAGCCCCACGATCACGACGAAGGCGATGATCGAGTTGCGGAATATATAGTTCCAGAATACGAAAGAACGACTGAAACCGAACGACCGCGCAACGGTTACATAGTCCTTGCGCATGTTCTCCAGCAGGGCCGATCGCAGCGTGCGCGCGAAGACGGCGGCCATGGGTGCGGCGACCGCGAGCGCCGGGAGGAAGCCACTGTGGAGGGCGCCGGCGAAGGACACGAGTGGACTCTCGAAACCGTAGGCGGGAAACAGTCCGAGGGTCAGCGCGAAGACCAGGATGAGGACGAACCCGAGCCAGAAGTCCGGCATGGACACGCCGAGGACAGCAAATGATGTCGCGATGGTATCGGGTGCCTTGCCATGCTTGATGGCGGCAATGGTGCCCATCGTCATGGCCAGCATCAGCGCCAGGAGAATGGCGTAGATGCCGATGAATACGGTGTTGGGGATCCGTGCTACCAGCAAGTGGCTGATCGGCACGTCAGAGGCGAGCGTCATGGATTGCCCGAGATCCGCGCTCATGATGCCCCAGAGCCAATGCAGAAACTGTTGTGCCAGGGGCGCGTCGAGATGGTGTTCGGCCCGGAAGCGGGCAATAGCCTCCGGGCTCGCGTGCTCGCCCAGCGCCGACAGTGCGGGGTCCCCCGGCATTGCCTGCATCGCGAAGAACACGACCGCGGCCCCGACCAGAGTGGTCAGGAGTACACCGGAAACACGCAGGAGAATGTACTGGAGAATCTTCATGCAGTACTCGTCACCAGGCAGTGGCAGGAATGGAAATCCTTGCGCGGTCCCGCCAGGGTGGCGGGACCGCGCCCAGAGTGCCGTGCAACCGAATCAGCAGTCGGTTACACCAGCGAACTGACTTCCGTAGGCCGAGTAGGGAAGCTGCCTGAAACCCTCGACACGCGGGCTGGCGAGGTTGTGCACGTTGCTCTCGAAACAGAAAATCAGGGGCGCGTCCTCGACCACGAGATCCTCCGCCTGCCGGTAGATCTCGCCGCGTGCCGGCTGGTCCATCTCGGACCGTGCCTGCTCGAGGAGTCTGTCGACTTCCGGGTTCGAGTACCCCTGGTAGTTTCTCCAGCCATTGGTGTGGAGATTCTCGTACAGGTACTCATCCGGATCAATCAGGCCGAGCCAGCCCCATATGGAAGCCTCGAAATCACCGTCCTGGAGCCGTGAGTAGACGGCGTTCGCGTCCGTCACCTCGACGCGGAAGCGGGTTCCGAGTGCGCCGTTGACCATGTCGACGAATACTTCGGCAAATCGCTGCCACCAGTTGCCGCCCCAGGTCAGAACCGTTGCATCCTGGTCTTCGGCCTTGTATCGAGACTTCGCAAGCTCTTCGAGTGCGCGCTCCTGGTTGTGCTGGAGCAGGGAACGGCGCTCGTCGCGGTGCGCCCAGGAAAGGGCGGAGGGCACGATTCCGTTCGCGGGTGTGCCCTCGCCGAAGACAACCGCGCGGACCATAACCTCCCGATCAAAGGCAAGGGATATGGCCCGTCGGAAGTGGGGGTCATCAAATGGCGCGACGCGATTGTTCATGTGGATGAAGCGCGTGTTCATGCCCGGCGCACTGTGGACCACCACGTCCGGGTTGCCCTCCAGCTCGGGAACATCGGCGAAGGGCGCGGTGCTCGTCAGGTCGATGTTGCCGCCGAGAAGCGCGGTGACACCACTCGATTCCTCGGAGATCAGGGGCATTTCCACGCGCGAGATGCGCGGCATGCCCTGCTCGAAGTACTCCGGGTGCGCGTCGAGTGTTGCGCCAATGC
Organism: Phycisphaerae bacterium; assembly: GCA_003557125.1. GTDB lineage: Bacteria > Planctomycetota > Phycisphaerae > UBA1845 > PWPN01 > PWPN01. The sequence goes on from PWPN01000389.1 coordinate 7,850, forward strand.
CGGACTCCAGGGACCGCAGACGGAAGGCGCCGGTGCCGATCGGATTGTCCGGGAAGCGGAGGTCATCGGTTTCCGCGAGGATATGCTTCGGCACGATCTGGCTGCCGGTGCGCGTGTTCGTCAGGTAGCTGAGCAGGGGTGCGAATGGGCTTTCGGTCTCGATCTCGACCGTGTAGTCATCGATGGCACGCACATCGATCACGCGCTCGTACTTGGAGCGGTGGGGAGATCCGAAGTCTTCATTCTTGACCCGCTCGAGGCTGAATACAACATCCTCGGCGGTGACTTCAACGCCGTCGTGGAACTTGACGCCCTGGCGGAGCTTGAAGCGCCAGACTGTCGGGCTGACCGCCTCCCAGGACTCTGCCAGGTCAGGCACGATTTCCATGTTCTCGTTGAACTTGAGCAGCGAGTTGTACATGCCCCAGAGCACATAGAACTCGGGCAGCTGCGAGGCACGGGCGGGGTCCAACGTGTTGATGACATCGTAGCCCGTGATGGCCGCTCGCAGGGTTTCGCACGAGCCGTCGATGCCGGCAGCCCAGGCTGCCCGATGGATCGGTAGTGTGGCAGCGAAAAAAGCCGTCCCGGCCGCGCCCTTCAGAAAGCGCCGCCGTGAGGGCTGCAGCTTGGTATCACCCCTGTTCATTGTCTCCTCCTCCGCGCAATGCGTTTGTTGTCTGGGACCCTGTATTCGGATCCTTGGTGTGGTGGTTCGGTATACTGAGATTGCATTGGGTACAGGGGCGTGTCAACTTGAAATCCCTCAGTAACGCAAACGATTGAATCTAAATAATAAAATCTGTCTGTTTGATCTCGTCTCATATTTACGGGCATAGTGATACCGTGTTCAGTATACTGAAATGAAGATGCGGACTGTTGGATAAATAATTGATAAAGAAAGAAAAAATGGAAGGCGAAACGCAAAGATTGGCTTGTGAGTTGGCCGACCTCCGGATCGCGGAGATTCCGTTCTCTGTCCGCCACGAGGCAAGACGTCTGATCGTGGACACGCTGGGCTGCGCCGTCGCCGGCCGCTCGACCCCCATTGGCGAGGTTGCAACGGGGATGGGCCGCTGGTACGGGACCGCACGCCAGGCAACCGTTGTGGGGCATTGCGAGCAGGGGACGCTGCTGGCAGCGGCCTACGTCAATGGCCGATGTGCCAATGCAATGGACTTTGATGAGACCTATCCCGTAGGGGTGCACTTCGGCCTGGGGGCTGTGGTGGCAGCCATCGCTGTTGGAGAGTACAGGCGCATCAGCGAAGACGATCTGCTTGCAGCCGTGGTGGCCGGATACGAACTGGGCGGGCGCGTTGCTGCAATGAGTGGGCCGATGCTTCGTCCCGGTGGGGACGGGGAGGCCGGATATCCCGATGTCTGGGGCTCGGCGCAGTCGGTGGTCATGGCCGCGGTGGGTGCGGCCTGTCGCGCGTTTGGCCTCGGGCCGGCGGCAACAGCGCAGGCGTACGGAATCGCGGCAATGCACGTGCCGATCCCTTCGGGCAATCGCTGGTCATCGGCGCACACCCTGCCGAACTGCAAGTATTGCGACGCAGGCTGGGCCACGCAGGTTGGTGTATTCGCGGCCCTGGCAGCACAGGAAGGGGCCGAGAGCTATCCGGACTTCCTGGATTCCGACAAGGGCTTCGCGGGAATGTGCGGTATCGATCGACCGCATATGCAACATCTGGCTCGCCCCGTGGGCGAGATCTGGTACCTGGCGGATATCACCTACAAGCTCTGGCCGAGTTGTCGCTGGACACACTACCCATTGACAGCGCTCGAGCGTTTGCGGGATCGACTGCCGGACGATCCGGGCAGGATCGATGACGTTTTGGTTCTGACCAATCCTCTCGCCGCTGGAGAGCGCTTCACGAAGACCACGCCCGAGACGTGGGTGGAGCGCGGTTACAGCTTGCCTCACGTATTTGCGGCATCGCTGCTGGGATTGCCCCCGAGCGAATGGCTCACGGACGCGACGGATGCGGATCCTGGTGTTCGTCGCCTGCGCGAACGGATACGTGTCAGGTTGCATCCGGAGTCCGGGCGCATCGCCGACTGCGTCGAGGATGGAATCCTGCGGCGAATTCCCGCCGGGGTCGAGCTTTCAATCGATGGAAAGCGCCTTGAAGCGCACTGCGATGGGGCGCTGGGCGATTCATGGATTCCTGAACTGCGTGCCAGTGATGAGCAGCTGCTCGAAAAGTTCGCCTGTCTGTGTTCTCCCCAATGCACGGACCATGCAGTACGGCTGCTGCAGAACACGGCCGATCCGGATCCCGCCATGCTTGCTGCGATCCTCGCAACGGTGGCGCGGGGAACCGGTTTCCATAGTCGAGAACTGTCGGGAGTCAATTGATGACGAAGTCCCTCGTGGAGATGGACGGCCGCACTTACGACGTGGTCGTGATCGGAGCTGGCGTGAATGGCAGCAGTGCAGCGCAACAGCTGGCCGCTGGCGGATACCGCGTTCTGCTCGTCGACAAGGGAGACTTTGCAGCGGGTTCGAGTGCACGGTCCAGCCGCCTGCTGCACTGCGGGCTGCGGTATCTTGCTCCCGGCCAATCGGCCTGGGAATTCGCTCGGCATCCGCGGCAGTTCCTGACCGCCTGCAAGATGGCGCGGCAGGCGATGGAGAGTCGTGCGCAGTTCGTGAAGACAACTGCGGAGCGCATCCGGAGGATGACATTTCATTTTCCCATTTATGACGACAGTCCCTATGAGGGGTGGCAAGTGGACGCCGCTTTTGCCCTGCTGCGAGTGCTCGGCACAGGTGGGGTGCCCCTGGACTACCGCCGCATGAATGCAGAGACAGTCAGGGAGACGCCACTCATTGATCAGCTGCGCTCGATGGATGAGCTCAAGGGTGTATCCGGGTTTCGCGAGTACCTGTTCGACTGGCCGGAGCGACTGGTCATCGACAACGTGCTCGATGCCGAGCGGATGGGGGCCGATGTATGCAACTACACGGCTGTGACGGAACTGGAGTACGAAGATGAGACCTGGCATCTGCGCCTCACGGATATGGACGATGGGAGCGGTCAGGCGGTAACGGTCAGCACGAAGGCCATTTTCAACATGGCGGGGATCTGGATTGACCGAGTGAACCGCAACTCGCGGCAAGGACGACCGAAACGAAAGATCACGGGAACAAAGGGCACCCACATCGCCGTACGTCTGCCACCCGAATGCGAGGGGCAGGGGGTCGCGACCCTCAATCGGCAGTCGGAGCCATTCTACTGTGTGCCGTGGCGTGGATTGCACTATTTCGGGCCGACCGAGACGCTGTACGAGGATGAACTCAATTGCATCGAACCGACACTGGATGAAGTCGACTGGCTGCTCGATGAGGCGAATTATCTCTTTCCCGGCTTGAAACTCGATCGCAGCGATGTGCGGTACGCATGGTCGGGGGTGCGCCCCCTGACATACGATCCCGAGCGGCCGATGGGGGCGCGTGACCGCAAGCTGCATGACTTGACCGAGGATGGATTGCCGAACGTCTTTGCGATGACTGCCGGCCCGGTGATGACGCATCGCTCGGCAGGCACGGAGGTCCGCTCCGCGCTGGCGAAGCGCCTGCGACCATCGGG
>PWPN01000304.1 GCA_003557125.1 Phycisphaerae bacterium
CCCCGTACCACCCAAGTGCACGCCCGTACCACCCTTCCGGCGAGCACGTAGATCGGGCTCTGTCCGACGAAATTCCGATTCACCAAAAGGAGGGCATCGCGCGCCCTGCCCCCGCTCTGTGAGCAGAAAAGACGGCCGCCACGGGGGGACGGCCGCTACAACAACTGCACCCTCACGGTCGATTCCTATCAGACGGGCGAGACGCCCGTACCACCCAAGTGCACGCCCGTACCACCCTTTCGGCGAGCACGTAGGTTGGGCTCTGCCCGACGAAATTCCGATTCGCCAACAGGCGGGCAGAGCCCGCCCTACCCCCCTTTCTTTATCCTGGTGCCTTCCCACGTTCCTATCAGTGCCACAGTAACAGATATCGTCACTCATGAACGTGCAAAGGGCCGCCCTTCACTTCGACCAGCGCGCGTGCATGCACGTAGGCGAGCCAACAGCGCGTTACCGGCATGCCCGTGACGGCTTCGAGACTCTGTGCATACTGTTCGAGCTGGTACCGTGCGTGTTCGGCCCGGTGCGCGACCTGGTCCGCACTGACCGCATCGGTCTTGTAGTCGAGGATCTCCCAGCCGTCGTCGTCTGCCCATGCGAGATCGATCATCCCCCGCACGAGCACGAAATCCTGCGGATCGTACGCCTGGACGGAGGCATCGAGACGCGACGGGGCGACCCGCGTCACGAACGCGACTTCGCGACGGACATCGGCTGCCCGCGCGCGAACCCGTCGCCCCACATCCGTCCCGAAGAACCAGCGTACTCCGTCCAGCAGGACGCGGCGCGCTTCCTCGGGCGAAATCCGTCCGACGTCCTGGAGCTCGCGCAGTTGGGCCTGGAGATCGGCCTCATCGCAGGGGCGGGCGAGGTCGAGCACTTGCAGGAAACGATGGGTGGCCATGCCCGTCTCAACCGCGTCCGCACGGGGTGCACCGTCCAGAAACGCGGGGCGGGTCGGCGTGTTCTGCCCACGGGTCGGATGCGTGCGTTCGAGCGGGTCGGCCGACGCGTCCCACCGTCGTTTCAGTTCGGTGACGCCGATACGGGCGGGCAGCGCCGCCAACTCGAGGGCGGGGTAGGCGTGCGTGAGGCTGTCGAGTATCGGCGCGACGGAAGCCTCGTCGGCCAGGGGCTCCTCCGCGGGCAATTCCGCCAGCACAGCCGATTTCGCCAGCGTCACCGCCCGGTCCGCATCCTGCATCGGCGGAACCTCCCAGCCATCCGTCACGTTCCGCCCGTAGACGCGGACCACGATCAATGCATCGCGGGCCGTCCCTTCCTTCGAGCCCCAGTCGACGGTGCCGCGCGGTGCCGCTCCGACAGCTGACAGGAGCCAGGAAAGATAACTCGTCGCCGACTCGAGAACCAACTGACCGATGCGCGGACCATTCTCTTCTTCCATGCCCCGCGTCGCCGCTTCGTGCAGTTGACGACACATCGTGACGTTCTCCGGCCGAGCCCGACCGACAAGCACGAGATGTTCCCGCGCCCGCGTCAGCGCGACGTAGAGGACGCGGAGTTCCTCGGCCAACTGCTCGCGGTGCATGTGCTCGGCTGCAGCCTGCTGGAGGAGCGACGGATAACGGATACGCCGTTCGGAATCGACGACGGCCATCCCGATGCCGTGGAAGCGATCGACCAGCACGCTCCGGCGATGATCCTGCATGTTGAAGTCTTTGCTCATGTCGGCCAGGATGACGATCGGATACTCCAGCCCCTTGCTGGCATGTACCGTCATGATGCGAACGACGTTTTCATCACCGCCCTGCACACCGCTGCGAAGCGGCGATTGGCCTTGTTCGAGAATGTTTTCGAGAAAATGCAGGAACCGCCGCAACCCCTGGCGCGTGAACTGCCCGAACTGCCGGGCCAGCTCGTGCAGCTGGATGAGCCGATCGCGCCGCTGTCGGCCGCCCGGCAGACCGGCGACGTACGCGAGATAACCCGTCTCCTCGTAGATCGCCCAGAGCACCTCGGCGACGGGCCGTTGCCGGATGCGATCGCGCCATCGCTGGAGATTCGCCAGCGTGACGTCGAGTCGTTGCGAGAGATCCTCGTCGTCGCCATCTTTGACGTACGTCTGGACCGCCTCGTGGAAGGGGCCGTCCGGGGACGCAAGGCGAACGGTCAGCAGGTGCGATTCGGTGTACGGCGAGCCGGTCAACGGTGACCGCAGAAAGCCGGCCAACGGAATGTCCTGGCAGGGATTGTCCAGCAGGCGCAGCAGGTTCAGCACGTCGTTGAACTCGCTCGATTCGAGGCCCGAAGCCTGTTTCTCGATGCGCGTCGGGATCCCCATCCGACGCAACGTTTCGGCGATGGGCTCAGCCTTGTAGGGCAGGGAGCGGAGCAGGATGACGATGTCGCCCAGCTCGACCGGTCGCGTCCTCGGCGGCCCGCCCGGCGTCGCAGGCCGATCGGCGATGTGCCAGCGCGGGTGACGGCCCACCCAGCCCATCCACCGGCTGATCCGTCGGCCGATCAGGTACGCTTCGCGCTCGATACCTTCGAGCTCTTCGGCGCTCTGTTCGTCGGCGTCTTTCGGATAGCCGTTGTCCTGCCCGTCATCGTTGTCGTTGCTGTCTTCGCTATTGCCAGCGCTGTTGCCATCGTTGTTGGTGCCGTTTTGTATCCCGTTCGCACAGGATGCAGCCCGGGCCGTGGCCGCGGTGACCGGCTCGATGAGGTGCACCTCGATGGCGGGCCGACCGAACAGCGGGCCCTGGGCCTCGGCCGGGTAGGTGGCGCCGGCACGGAGCTCGGCTGTGGCATCGTAGGCGGTCCCGCCGAACTCGGGGCGCATGAGCGGCCGAAACAGCAGGTTGATCGCTTCGAGAACGTCCGGCCGACTGCGGAAATTGTCCGGCAGATGGATGACCTCGCCGGGGCCGCGACCGGAGGCGAACCGGTCGCAGCGATTCGTGAAAAGCGCGGGCTCTGCCAGGCGAAAGCGGTAGATCGACTGCTTGATGTCGCCAACGGTGAAAAGGTTGCCCTCGGGCGGGTCCGCGCTTTCACGGCTGACGCAGTGCAGAATGGCTTCCTGGAGCGGGTCCACGTCCTGGAACTCGTCGACGAGCACGTAACGATACTGATTCTGCAACTGGCGGGCGACGTCGGAAGGTCGATCCGAGTGGCCGTCTACGGTCAGCAACCGGTACGCGTAGCGCTGGAGGTCATTGAAGTCGGCCGCCGCCTGGGCGCGCTTGACCTGTTCGTAACGTTGGCCGAAACGCGCGACCAGCTCGACGAGCGTGCGGGCATAGGGCGCGACGCACGCGAGGCCTTCGACATACCCATCCACCGTAAAAGTGCACACTGCCTCGCGGACGCGCTTTTCGAATAGTTTCTTCATCCGATTGACCGCGAGAAGGGCGGCGTCGTAGGCAGCCTTCTCTTCTTCCGACACATTGCGCGGCCGGGATTTCCTTGGAAACCTCCACGCGCGGACATCTTCGGCGACAGCTTCCCACGATTCGGGTGTGCCCGCGCAGAGCCGTTCGTGCCATGTGTCGAGCTCATCGGAAAAGTCGGAGGCAGTGTCCGCGTGCAGGGTTGCGATCGGCCAGCAGCATGCGATCGTGCGCGCGACGTGGCGCGCGTTCTCGGCATGCAGTCGCAACGCACGAAGGAGGCGCTCATGCTGGATCGCATGGAGGCGCGCGCGGTGCGCGGACGGGTCGTCCGGAGCGTAGCACGCGATACTCTCCTGCAGCCACTGCGCGGGGTTCGGCAGACTCGAAATGAACGCGTAAATATCCAGCACGAGCGGCACGATCTGGCGGTCCCTGCCCGAGCCGTAATCGTCCACGAGCGCTTGAAAGGACATCGCGAACGCATCCTGGCCCGCGTAAAGCTCGGTCAGCAGCGTTTCGAGCACCTCCCGCTGGAGCAGGTCCGTCTCCTCGGCCGCCAACACAGCCAACTGCGGATCGACGCCGGCCTGCGGGAACCAGCGCTGGATCAAGGCGCGGCAGAATGCGTGGATCGTCGAGATCGAGGCGTTGTCGAGGCGATAGAGCTGCTGCTGGAGGCGGGCATCGTTGGGGCGTCGTTCGAGCCGCGCGCGGATCGCCCTGCCGATCCGGGTGCGCATCTCCGTCGCCGCAGCCTCGGTGAACGTAACGACGAGCAGCTCATCGACCGAACAGCGGTACGGGTCCGGCAGATCGCAGACCAGCGCTGCACAGCGCTCGGCCAAGACCATCGTCTTGCCCGCACCGGCTGCTGCGGAAACGAGCAGACTCCGGTCGGCCGTCAGGACGGCGCGACGCTGGGCATCCGTCAAATGCGCGAGCAGCGCGGCAGCGGCATCGTCACCCATCGTCACCCTCCCTCGCCAGCCGTCGCAAGACCTCATCCTTCTTGAACGATTCGAGACGGCGCGGCGGCTGCGTAGCGATCTCGTAACGGCAGAGCGGCAGATACGCACAGAAGGTGCAAGGCCTGCGCTTGTTGAGGCGGTACGGGCTCACGGCGATGTCCCCGTCGAGCAGACGGTCGGCCAGTTCGCCCATGCACCGACCGACGTGTGCCATCAACGCTTTCATCTGATCGGGGACAGCCAGGTCGCTGTTGGCGTATGGCTCTCCTTTCCGGGTCAGCTTTGCCGCGAGAAAGTCCGAGCCGCCGCCGGGCGCGATCGTGTCGTCGAGTGTCTCCAGTTTCGATAAGTCGACGATCCCCCGCCAGCGGTAGGGGCGTTTCCTTTCGCAGTCCGGGTGCGGAAGCATCTCGAAAGGCTCGAGCAGCGGCAGGTAGAGTGCCGCCACGGGTCGGACAGGCCTGCCCGTCAACGACTCGCCCGTCTGCTGCAAAGCCAGGAGGTACCCGACAAGCTGGAGCGACAGGCCATGGAATACCTCGGCGAAGTTGAGGCGGCGGTCGGTGGTCGCCTTGTAGTCGATGACCACGCCGAGCAGTTCCTCGCCAAGGTCCGCCAGGTCGACGCGGTCGATCTTGCCCCGCAGCCGGATCGTTCGACCCCGCGGCGTGGTCAATGTGAAAGCCCTGGAATGGTTGTAGCCGAAGGGGTACTCGACCGCGCGGGGCTTGAATCGCCCGACACCCGCCGCCTGTCGCTGCCAGCGCATGACACGGGCCATGTAGAGCCGACTGCGATCGGCCAGGAAGCTGTTCCGCCCTTCGGACAGGAGCATCTCGTCGGTCAATTGCGCGACGATATGGTCGGCCGCCGCATCGACGCCCTCGGCGATCTGGTCGTCCTCGAGATCGGCCAGCCCCCTTTCGTCCTTGACGAGGCTGTCGATGAATTTTTCAAGGATGGCATGGCAGAGCGTGCCGACGTCCACAGCCTCCAGCTCGGAGACGACCCGCGGTTCGAGGCCGAGCCAGTAGTCCGCGAAGTGCGCGAAGGGGCAGGCGGCGAACCGTTCGAGTCGGCTGACGCTGGCCAGGAACGGCGTCTTCACGGCCCGGTCGATCAGGCCTTCTTCCAGACGTGCGGTGTTCGTGTAGGCGAGCCCGCCAAGTGCACGCAGGAGCGTGTGACGCCACGCGGCGTGCTGCCGGGCATCTTCGTAAAGTCGGTTCCAGAGCCCGCGGCGGGACGGGTCCTCATCGTCGGATACGCCAGGACGATAACGCAGCTCGCCCGCCAGCCTTGCCCCCAGCTCGCGGACATTTGGAATCCAGCTCGGCCGCCCTTCGTTGCGGGGGTCCGGGACCGTCTCGATCGCAAGGCCCGGCAGTGCAGCGCACAGGTCGCCCAGGAACGGGGAGGGCTCTACGGGTTGGCTGTCGACCTCGGACTGCGGGAAGCTGATCCACAGCCGTTGCGACGCGCGCGTCAATGCGATGTAGACGAGCATCCGTTCGTCGAGCAGTTGGCGCTGCCGGGAAGGGCCGATGGGCTTGCCGAGCCGCTCGAGCGTTTCACGCTCCTGGTCGCCCAGGAGCGGATCTTCCGAACGACGTTGCGGAAAATGCGCCGCATCGAACCCGAGCAGGAGAACCGCGCGGACCGGGGGATGACGGCTCCTGTCGATCGCGCCGACCATGACCTGGTCGAGCGTGGGCGGCGCGAGCCCCAGGTCGAACTCGGCCAAGGCTGCCTCGATCGCTTCGCGGAACTCGGCCAGCGTCAAGGCCTCACTGCCCAGGGCATGGACGAACTCATCGAGAAGCTCGATCAGATCGGCCCAGACCTGGCGATGGATCTGCGCCTCGTCGGGCCGTCCGTCCTGCTCGGCCCGGCCTGCCCAATCCTCGAGCCGGGTGCCGACCTCATTGTGCGCGAGGCATCCGTACAGCATGGAGGCCCATTCCAGTCCTTCACGCTGTGCCTCACCGCAGGCATCGTCCAGCCAGGGCGCCAGGCACCCGAGCCAGGCCCGCCTCGCTTCGTCGACACGCTGAAGCACTTCCTGCCGATACCCCTCGAGCCGCTCGCTGGAAGCCTTGCGCGCAAAAATCCGTGTGTAGTGCCAGGATTGCCCGAATCGCGCGCGACCGGTGATGTTGTGGGCGAGCAGGTAGTTTTCGAGAAGATCGCCCTGCGCGTCGGAAATCGGCAAGAGGCCCGTCTTGAGCGTCAGGCGCACCGATTCGAGACGGCAATCGTCGCACGCGACAGCCAGCAGACCGCGAATGAGCTCGATGAGCGGATGGTGGGCGGTCGGCTCACGGCGATCGATGAAGTACGGAATCTCAGCCGACCGCAGCGCGGTGGCGAGCAGGTCATGGTAGGCATTCAGATCGCGGACGATGACGGCCATCTGGCGATAACGCAACGGCGGGTTCGGTTCGCGCGTGAGGCGCTGGATCTCAGCGACGGCCGCCTCGACTTCGCTGCGGCGATCGGGCAGACGCTGCACGCTGACGACCTCGCGCGGAGGCGGCTCGGACGTCGGCGTCGCGCGCGACGTGAAAAGTTTTTTTTCGATCGCAGCCAACGAGACATGCTCGAAGCGCGGCGGCTCGGGCGGATCGAGGCGGACCGGCTCGTCGACGGGCACACCGGCCGCACGGAACGCCTTACGCAGCTCGACGAGCGTGCGCTCCGTCCGCGCGAACAGAGAAAACGACAAGCCCGGAAGCTCGTCGCTCGTCACCGCCGAAGCGTGCGGATCGACCAGCAGTGCGATCTCGACCGATGCGACCCGCCGGGCGAGGGCCACGAGCAATGCGACCTCCTGGTGCGTGAAGCCGGCGAACCCGTCCACCCAGACGCGCGCGTCCGCGAGAAAGTCGCACGTTTCGAGACGCTCGGCCGCCATCGCCAGGTACTGGGCCGGGTCGAGCCGGTCGTCGATGAGATAGTCGAGGTAGGCTCGGTAAATGCGCGAAAGGTCGGCGAGCTTCGCAGCCGCCAGCGGGTTGTCCGCGTCGCTCCGCTCGGCCAGATCGGCCAGCACGTCCGGCGCGATATCCTCGCGCATGAGTTCTTCGATCGTGCCGGCCACCTGCCGGACGAGCCCGGCCTGCTCGGCCACCCGGTCGAGGATCCGCAGGGCGGACCGTTCGCGCCGGATAAGACGCCGCAGGGTCATGAGACGGCCGAGTTGACCGATCGTCTGGTCGCCCTGCCGCGGATCCGTGCCCGTCTCGGCGAAGATGCGGTACGCCAACCGCTGAAAGCTCAACACTTCGCAGCGCAGAAAGCCCGTCACCTGGTCGGTCTCGATGAGGGCGCGCTCCATCTGGAAGCTCGCCTGCTCGGGTACCAGCATCAGGAGGCGCGAGGCAGCGGTCGGGTTTTCGCGCAGCGCAGCACGGACAGCCTGCAGGCAGCGATGCGTCTTGCCGGATCCGGCGCGCCCAACAACGAATCGAACGGACATGCGTGAGACTCCCAGCCGTGATGTCAGCCATGATACGCGATGCTCGCGGCGCGCTCCAACGTGAACAGGGTGGTTAACGCCGTCACAGAGGGTGGTGGACAGTCATCACAGCCAAGGGTGGTACGGGCGTCTCGCCGAAAGGGTGGTACGGGCGTCTCGCCCGTCGGGCATGCGCACTGGCGGACAAGCCGCCAGTGGCACCCATATGTTTGTGGCACCCATATGTTTGTGGCACCCATATGTTTGTGGCACCCATATGTTTGTGGCACCCATATGTCTGAGGCACCCAAATGCTTGAGGCACCCAAATGCTTGAGGCACCCATATGCCTGAGGCACCCAAATGCTTGAGGCACCCATATGCCTGAGGCACCCATATGCCTGAGGCACCCATATGTCTGAGGCACCCATACTTTCGCTAGTGGCACCCGAACTTTCCCCCCTTACGAAGGGGGGATCAAGGGGGGTTCGGTAAAGCCGAAAGGGTTTGTAGCATGTGCAATATCTCCCAAACGGGCGAGACGCCCGTACCCCCCTGCACGCCTCACTTCGCGCCGGAGAGCCCGTTCATTAAGATCGACATTCATGAACGCCGACGAATCCGCTTATCCGCTCCCACCGGAACGCAAGCGCCAGCTTGTCGAGTGGGACCGCCAGCACCTCTGGCATCCGTTCACGCAGCATGCGCTATGGAACCGCGTCGAGCCGCTGCTCATCGTCGCCGCCGAGGGGCCCTACCTCATCGATGCCGACGGGAAGCGCTACCTCGACGGGCATTCGAGCCTGTGGTGCAACATCCACGGCCATCGTCGACCCGAAATCGATGCAGCGATCCGCGACCAGCTCGAACGCGTCGCGCACACGACACAACTCGGGCTCGCCAGCCCGCCGGCCATCGAACTGGCCCGCAGGCTCGTCGAACTCACCCCGCAGAACCTCACGAAAGTCTTCTTCTCGGACGACGGTTCGACGGCAGTCGAGGTGGCTGTCAAACTCGCGTACGGCTACTGGCACCATCGAGGCGAGCCGCAACGGAACATCTTCATCGCATTGAAGGAAGCGTACCACGGCGACACGATCGGGTCGGTCAGCCTCGGCGGGATCGACCTGTTCCACCGCGTCTATGGGCCGTTGCTGTTCGAAACGAAATTCGCGCCGTCGCCCTACTGCTACCGCTGCCCGCTGAAGACGTCGCCGGAAACCTGCGGGTTGGCCTGTGCCGAGGAGGTCGGCCGACTCCTGGAAGCGCACGGCCGGCAGGTCGCGGCCGTCGTCGTCGAGCCGCTCGTGCAGGCGGCCGGGGGCATGATCACCGCCCCGCCCGGGCACCTCGCACGGATCCGCCGACTCTGCGACGAGCACGGCGTGCTGCTGATCGCAGACGAAGTCGCCACCGGATTCGGCCGTACCGGACGGATGCTGGCTGTCGAACACGAGCGCGTCGCGCCCGACCTTCTCTGCCTGTCCAAGGGGCTGACCGGCGGATACCTCCCCCTTGCGGCCACGTTGGCGACGGAAGCCATCTATGAGGCGTTTTTAGGGCCGATCGATTCGGGCCGAACGTTCTATCATGGGCATACGTTTACCGGCAATCCGCTGGGCTGTGCGGCGGCGCTTGCATCGCTGGACATCTTCGAGAAGGACCGCACGCTCGAAACGCTGCAACCCAAAATCGAACGGTTGGCGGAGCATCTCACGCGCCTCGCGCGTCATCCGCACGTCGGCGACGTCCGTCAATGGGGCTTCATCGCCGGCATCGAGATCGTCCGCGACAAGGCCACCGGCGAGCCCTATCCCTACGGCCGACAGGTCGGGGCGCAGATCTGTGCGAACGCCAGGCCTCACGGCGTCATCATTCGACCGTTGGCCGACACCCTTGTCGTATTCCCGCCACTCATCATCAGTATCGAGATGCTGGATCACATGCTGGAAACGATCGAACGCTGTATCGACGAGGTCGTTTCCGGGCCGGCCCATGCGGCCTCCGACGGCCTGGAGTGAGGAGGCCCTACGACCGCAAGCGACGGCAGGCACGGTCTCAACAGTACAGACGAGGGTGGTACGGGCGTGACAGGGTGGTACGGGCGTGACAGGGTGGTACGGGCGTGACAGGGTGGTACGGGCGTCTCGCCCGTCGGCTTATGGTTCGAGGCCATCCCCCACAAAAAATCGGGCGCCACGGGTTCATGCATGGGCGCCACTGGCGGCTTGTCCGCCAGTGCTGCGATTCCTCCCCTTGCAAAGGGGCGAGTGGGGATGTCTTATAGCATGCGTGATCTTAGCAGAACCCCCCTTCGTCCCCCCTTCATAAGGGGGGAAAGATCGGGCGCCACTGGCGGCTTGTCCGCCAGTGCAGCCACACCCCGACGGGCGGGACGCCCGTCCCACCCTAAGGTGCCCGTCCTATCCTGTAGCGGCCGCTACAGCGAAAAAGGCGGGCAGAGCCCGCCCTGCCCCGTGCTCGACCCGTGCGCCACTGCTCTGTGAGCAGTATGAGTATGGTTCGGCCGGTACAAGGATCACCATAGTGAAGCGCACCACCTGCCGGGCTTGGCAGTAACGCTTCCGGCGCGTACATTAAGCACCGTCCCGCTTTCTGGGCATCACGCGGGCAAGGAGTATCCACCATGGCGGAGCGTAAACCGGTCGCACTGGTCACCGGCGGCTCGCGCGGGATCGGCCGAGGTATCTGCCTCGCGCTCGCGTCGCGCGGCTTCAACATCCTGATCAACTACAACGCCAACGCCGATGCGGCTGAGCAGACCAAGCACATGATCCTTAAGCTGGGCGGGGAGGCGGAAACCTGCCACGCGGACATCGCGGTCTCTGCTCACCGCGAACTGATGCTGGATTACTGCATCGAAAACCTCGGTCGGCTCGACGTGCTCGTCAACAACGCCGGCATCGGACCGCCCCAACGCGCCGACCTGCTCGACATGGCCGAGGACAGCTACGACCTCGTCATGGAGACGAACCTCAAGGGGCCTTTCTTTTTGACGCAGATGGCGGCCAGGCTCATGATCGGCCAGCTCGAAAACAAGATCATCGAATCAGCCTCCATCATCAACATTTCCTCGATCAGCGCATACACCGCCAGCGTCAACCGCGGCGAATACTGCATGAGCAAAACGGGGATGACGATGATGACGGCCCTGTTCGCCATCCGGCTGGCCGAGTACGGGATCAACGTCTACGAAGTCCGCCCGGGAATCGTCCGGACGGACATGACCGCCGGCGTCCAGAAGAAATACGACGCGCTCATCAAGGAAGGTCTCCTGCCCATCCGGCGATGGGGTTATCCCGAGGACGTCGGCAAGGCTGTCGCTGCACTCGCGGCCGGCGCGATGCCCTACTCGACGGGCGAAGTCATCAACGTCGACGGCGGATTCCATCTGCGAACACTGTAAACCATCGGGCATAACCCGATGACGGACATGACGGATAAGGATCAGGGGTAATTTGGCGGAATGCAACGAAGGGAGCAACGGAGCATGGCGACTCTCAATATCAAACCGGCGGAAAGCTGCAAGTGGGATTGCGTATCACTGGGCGAGGTCATGGTTCGACTCGACCCCGGCGACGGGCGCGTCCGAACGACCCGCTCATTCAAGGC
>PWPN01000379.1 GCA_003557125.1 Phycisphaerae bacterium
GGACACGCTGTACGCATTGTCCGTCACGTTCCGGGCTGCGGATCGGCCGTTCAGGAGCACGGTGAATCCTTCGGGCTGTCGGCCCGCCCACATCCACTCGACCTCGAGGGTGGGTTCCTCTACCGCGGCATTGGGACCGGGTGAAGCCAGGGCCAGAAGGGTGTCTTCGGGCGTTTCGCTTCGGTAGATATCCATGAGCGCGCGGGTCAGATTCAGGTAATAGAAGCCCCAGCCGCCATCGTCACCCCGGTAGCCCGGCGACGTCAGTGAGACGGGTTCGAGGTCGTCGCTGAGCTCGACGCTGAAGGAATCCACGTAGATGTCGCGGTCCGGGCCGTAGCCGCGTCCTGTGGGTTGGCCTGCGAATTCGTTGAATTGGTGGAGCAGGACGACCTTGGGTCGGTGTTCGAGCGCTGTCCGGAAGGTGTCGAGGTAGGTTGCGCCGCCTCGCCTTCCTTTGGCGCCGGGGCCCTGCCAGCCGCGGGCTGCGAAGAAGGCCGGGGTCACGGTGATCGCCTCGGCCACGCCGTCGCGATAGGTGACCACGGGATCGAGCGTGCCGTCCATCCACGTCCAGTAACCGAACGCGTCATGGCCGGTGATCTGGAGCTGCGTCGACATCCAACGCACCGTGAAACGCGAATCGTCCACGGTGTTAGCCAACTCGTTGCGCATGGCGTCGAGCGCTTCTTCGCTCGTGCCCAGGGTCTGTCGAATAAAGGGGATCGTAAAGACCGGAGCCGTTTTCGCGTCCGGGTGTGCCATGGCGGCTGTGTCGAGGACGACGATCAGAGGCTTGCCGTCCCAGTCGAGCCAGAGGTCCCGGTAGCGGGGGTTGCGCACCCAGGAGTCGTAGATCCAGAAGAACTGCTCGTTCAGCGCCTGCATGGTGGCCGGCGGGCCGTTGGTCAGGCCCGGCATGAGCACGACCTGGGGCACGGGGATGCCTTCGTCCCGCATGCTTGCGAGCTCTTCGATGAACAGGCCCGTGTTGTGGATGATGATGTTCGTCGCGGCTCCCCGATCGTGCCAGTGTTCGGCACCCCAGATGTGGTTCGACCAGTCGGGCATGACGAAGTCGGCGCCGAGCTCGACGAACCACAGGATGTGCTGGCGCATCACGTCGCGATTGTACGACTCGTAAAAACCCATGAGGGGCACGGCATGGGCGGTGTTCCAGAAAGCGACTCGTGGCGCGAACCAAGGCTCCCACTGCATCCCGAAAAGGGTGTCGCCGCCACGTCGGTCCGGCAGCTCCCAGCGTTCGACCTCGACGGGGACGGGATCGGAGGAGGCCGCATCGTGCGGCTTGACTCGGCCGGCGATGAGCAGCTCCTTGGTACCCGACCTGTGGAGCGCGCCGAAGTCGTTAGCCTGTATGGGCGAGAGCGCCACCGTGATGGCCATCGTGCCTGGGTTCGGCATCGGCAGGATGAACTGCGCCCGTCCCTGCCCGTCGGTCCATTCGTGACTGCCCCAGCGCTTCCCGTTCACATAGGGCAACAGTAATGCCGCCTCTTTAGCGGCGCCGTCTTCGCTGGCGACCTCGGCGTTTACAACGACCGATCGTCCCATGCGCACCGTGTCGCGATCGACGGAAATGCGGATGGTCGGCTGGTTCTCGGCAAGGGCGACGGCTGAGGCGATTAATGTTCCGACGAGGGGCAAGAGCATGCGCATGGTCTGTTCTCTCTTCGACAAAAGGGCACTTGGTTCTCAGAAGACGTCAATCGTCTTAACGCTATCGTGCAAGGGTGTAACTTATGAATAGCCGATGGCGCTCCTCGGATGCCGGCATCGCCTCATGACGCAGTTGTTCAGGCCGATCGGCAACGAACGAACAAGTGCGACCGTCGGCGTCAGCTATGGGCGATGTGCTCGAGTTCGACCCGTTGCTCTTCGCTCAATTGCTCGAATTCGCAGGCCCATTTTACATTTTCATCGAGCTGCCACAATTCCGTGATCCCGATCACGGCTGTGGCCATCGGAAAGCTCAGGGTATAGTCGAACGCCTGCTTCATGGTCAGCCCCCGGTTCAGCACTTCGCCACGACCCACGACCTTCATCCCGATGACCCCGACATCCCGTTCGAGAGTCGCCGAGAAAAACTGGATCATATCCTCAGCATGCTCCATATTCACGTTGGCCGGGTTCACTGAAATCAGAACGCAGTCATAGTCGTACCGATTCAACCCTTCCAGCATGATCCGCGGCGAATGCCCCGTAATGCCCTTGTATCGGATGACGCCTTCGTCATGCAGTTTTTCGAACGCACGAAGCGCCCCGTCCCTGCCGACGATCTGGTCGAGGGATTCGACATCGTTGATCGCATGGTGCTGGTAGAGATCCAGGTAATCGGTTTGCAGCCGCTTGAGACTCGCTTCGCAATTCCGCATCGTCCCGTCATAGCTGTAATCATGACTTTTAGTGGCCAGGAAGATCTCCTTGCGACGCTCTTTCATCACCTTGCCGAGGTACGATTCGCTGATCCCTCGCCCGTAGCGTTCGGCGGTATCCACATAATTCACGCCCAGATCCATCGCACGGTTGATGATGGCGACCGCTTCGTCTTCTTTGCCGGGCTGCTCGATCGTCGATTGGCCTCCGAGGCTGAATATGGTCACGTGATGCCCCGTTCTTCCCAGCCGCCGGGTCGGCATGGAACGGGTTTTTCTTTCCGCGCTTGCGGGTGCGGACTGTTTCTGGCAGCCGCTGGTGCCAAGACTCATCCCCGCCGCCCCGGCCAGCGTCGATTTCAGCAAGTGCCGTCGCCCGAATTTGTAGGTCGACATCATTACCCCCTCATGCAAGCGTACAACTTCCTAAATTGGAATCGCCAATTTGAAA
>PWPN01000007.1 GCA_003557125.1 Phycisphaerae bacterium
CCGAGCTCGGGCCCGCCGGGTGAGCCACCGTCCTCGAGAATCGAGTCGCCGGGGCTGCGGATCACTTCGATGAAGAAGGCGGGCAGGTAGTACGAGACATCGTTGGCGCGCTCCATGGAGCACCCCAGCGGTGTGCACACCAGCTTGAAGCACACCAGCATGAGGAACTCGTGACAGTTGTAGTCGGTGCTCACGATCTGCGTGAGATCGGACGAGTTGCCATCGGCCACGGCGGTACTCGGCGCCCCTGAACCGAGCGTGAGAAAGAGCAGACCCCAGAGTGGACTGCGCCGGAGGGAGCGGGCAAGGTGTGTAGCACTCATGTTCGGGATCCCATGAACTGCGTGGCAACGGCTCGTCATTCGCTTTCGCGAATGTGATGCTGTGTAGTCCAGACTCGGTCGGCGCGGCCGCCTTCGGAGATCTCGACCTCGATTACGCGCAAGCGCGGTGATGAGCGCGCACCGCGCCGCACCAGGCGCACGATGGGCCAGTCCTCGGCGGTCAGCGTGCAGTGCCCATCGGCGCGCATGTCCGTGACCAGGCGACGGAACTGAACGCCGTCGAGGTCGTGCTCGAGCGCGGTACCTAGGGTCCAGGCCGCCGCCTCCTCACTGGTGCATACAAGCCCGCCCTGATTGAGCAGGAGGCCGCTTGCGTCGCTCACCGCGGGTACCCCGAGCAGCAGACTGGAGACCACGAGCCAGGTGAACGCCCAGGGGTGTTGTGTGAACATCAGACGCTCCTGCCTGCGGGGCCAAGGCCCATCAACGCCGCACCCGATAACTGCTGATCGCCAGCACCTCGCGCCGCAGTCGGCCTCTGCCGGGGCGGGTGGTTCATGCGTGTCACGGTTATGGCGCCTTCACGCGATCGTCACCGCCAAGGAGCGGGCGGTTCACGGGAATAGACGGCCCAGCCGCGCATTCTCGGATGGTGCATTGGGGCAGGAACCCGACACGCCCACCCCGCTAGAATCGGGGTGGGCGTGAGGGCGATCGGTCAAGCAGGTACTCGACCGGACATGCGCGACGGGTGTTCGCCGCCGCGATGATGTCCGGGACCAGTGAGCGCACGGACTTGCGTGCGCGGTCCGGAAGTTGGGTAGTCCACTGAACCAGTTCGCTTCGAGCTGGATCGGGTCAATCCTCCAAGATGAATTCCCCTCTTCCGGCTACAACAGCCAGCGAACAACACCGATAAGATTGACGAGGACGAACCCGGCCTGCATCGCCACCAGGCCGTAACCCCCGATCCGGTATCCGAACCGCATCAGGCACACATTGGACACCAGGAAAAGGACGAACCCCCAGCCGCTGATGCCCGTGTTCGAGGCGATCAACGCCGCGCCCAGGAGCGCGGAGAGGGCGCCCGCCCACTCCCAGCTGCGGGACTCTCGGTCCAGCCTGGAAACGGGCACTTGTTCACCCACACACTCTGCGGGAACCGACATGGGACCTCCTCATGCATGAATGGTCCGACCGCTTCCGCGGCCGGACCGCCTATTGAACCTACTAAGCCTCATAGCGACCTCCGCTCTGTGGTGGAGACGCCGTTGAGGGGGTTGGTAGCCCCCGATGGGCAGAGTCACGATCCGCCAACACCCACAGCCATACGCAACGACCAGTCCGGAGCCTGGGCGCAATATGTAGCGGAATGATGGGCCACTCCGGGGTGGAGCAGCCGGTGGCCAGCATGCGCTGGCTTTTCAACAACAGGCGAGTGAGAATCTACCGGGTGGGATCCAGCCTGCTGAGGACGCTTCAATTGACGGGCGCGGAAGCTCCGATCCCGCCTGCAGCAACCATGGGTTCCTGCAGCGTTCGGCTGGGGAATGTAGATGCGGCTAATGCGGTCGTCAAGGGAGCGCGCGGCGTCACCATACGGCGATCACTTGCTGTTGGGGGAGGGGATGGCGATTCGATTTGCCGTGAAGACCGCGGCGACTGCGATACTCAATCCAAAGCCGACGATTAGTGCCGAGACCATGTCGCCCAGGGCCACCATGACAGCGAGATACGCCAGCGTGATGCCACATAGGCAATACCACAGCGGCATCATGCCGCGCCGCGTCCGCTTGCGTGCATCGGGATCGTCGCTGTGGCCCGTCGGCACATCGATCGCAAGCACAGCCACAGACCGGCCCACAGCGCAAAAAACGAGCAGGAGCTTCACTGATCGCGCAATCGATGCCAGTGTCCGAAGATTCTCGTGCACAAGCATCGACCCGAGTGTGAACATCGGGTGCATAGCCATCGTCCTGTGTTGCTCCATCTGGCTTTTACTGTAGCAAGCAGATGCCACTTGTCCGGTGTCGCGCAACTTCTCTCCGCGCTGGGAAGACGCCTTCAATTGAACCAGGTATGTACGCCCAGAGGATTCGGTGGCGCCTATTGCGCGCATCGTTACCTCGTGAATGAACATACGGGTGACTCGCAAAAGCTTGCAATACACGTTGCCCCTCTGATATGGATGCTCGCCGTAGCATTCAAACCAACCAGTAGGAGAAAGAAATGGCCGAAGAAGAGGAAACGGATAAGGTCGTCCCGGCTGCCGCCGAGACGACGCTGACAACGCAAGGATCTGCGCCCAAGAAGAAGTCCGCTTCGAAGAAGAAGGCGGGAAGCAAGAAGAAGGCCGCAAGCAAGAAGAAGGCGGCAAGCAAGAAAAAGGCGGCCTCGAAGAAGAAAGCCGCAAGCAAAAAGAAGGCGACTTCCAAGAAGAAGGCCGCGAGCAAAAAGAAGGCTGCCTCGAAGAAAAAGGCCGCTAGCAAGAAGAAGGCAGCGGCTGCGCAGACACAGAAGAATCGCGAGCTCCGCCAGCAGATCCGCGAACTGAAGGCCGAGATCAAGGAAACACGTGAC
>PWPN01000034.1 GCA_003557125.1 Phycisphaerae bacterium
CGCGTCCTGCGACACCCCGGCGATCGAGAGCACGTGCCTGGCCTCGGAGTCGACCACAGCCAGCGCCAGCAACAGGTGTTCCGTGGAGATGTACTTATCCTTGAGCCGATCGGCCTGCCCCTGGGCTTCCTGGAAGATCTGCTGGAAAGCCGAGGACGGCACGATCTGCCCGCCGCTGACTTTCGGTCGGCGCGCCAGCTCAGCCTCAGCCATCTCGCGTACGCGCGGAACCTGCGCGCCGATCTTTTCGAGGATCGGCACGATGATCCCGCCCTCTGCCCCCTGATCGAGTAATGCCAGCAGCAGATGCAGAGGCTCGAGCTGGGCATGGCCGATCGCCGAGGCGCGGTCCTGGGCCGACTGAACCGCTTCGGCTGCTTTCACTGTCAATTGGTCAAGGCGCATTCGATAACACCCCTTTCTCTTTTAGGCTTTCAATACACATGCAAAAGCCGTACCAGAAGAAACGGGGAGGGTCCCATGCCAATAAGGCCGTTGCGCGAGGTAGCCGCGAGGGCCGCATGCCATTATGGCAGCAAAGGGCTTAAAAAAGGACGGACGGAGATGGGTCAATGCTCAAAGCGAGCTCTATCCAAATGAGCACAAGATCATGTTATCGGACTTTCCCTGTGGGGCCGTCTGCTTTCACAGTCAATCGCTGCCCCGCACCTCAGAAGCGGAATAAGGGCTGGACTTCCAGCATCTGATAGACGACGCCACGGATGTATTCGGTCGCGATGGAACCGCCGAGCTGTCCCATGCTGGCAGCCCAGAAGGCTGTGGGATTTTCGATACAGGAGACCTGAAGCACGGTGCCGCCCGCGACACCCATCAGGAGGAGCTGTTTGCCGAGCTTTCTGGAGTTGCAGAACAACCGTTTCAAAACACACCCCCGCGTCTCATGCGCGTCTCATGAACGCGTGATATCACAACCGTCCACAGTAGCACCCCACGCCGCTCACCAGTACAAAGCCTGCCCGTTGGCTGGACTTCGCAACGGGAGAACTATTCACCGGCCTGCGACTCACCCGTTTCGTCGGCACCCCCCTGCTCGTTCGTCGCCGGAGCCGTCGGTTCGGCATGCTCTGCCGGCTGCGTCGCCGGGGGTGCGTCCACCCGTTCACGCCGGGTGATCGGCTCATCGGATGAAGCAGGGTCCAGCACGGCGATCTCGCGGATCGTAAAGATCGGCACGGGCGGGATCGTCCCTTCGAGCATGCGACGGCCCGACGAGCGGACGCCGACATATTTGCCATAGTACTCGACCGGGTTGATCGTGCTGCCGGGCTCGAGCTCGAGGTAAGCCAGCGTGCGACCGGCCTGCGGCGATCCTTCGCGCCCGACGATACGCCAGCGCCTCGGCCGACCCGCCACGCCGTCGTAAAGTCCGCTCACACGAATCTCGCCGCGGACGATGATATCGTCCATCGGTCGACCTTCCTCGGCCCGGATCCGTGCCCGAATCGCTGCGAGCCGGTCGGCCTCGTCAATCGTCCGCTCCTTGAGCGTATCGAGCTCACCGACGGCGGCAATAACTTCCATCTGCCCCTTGAGCTGCTCGATCCGGGTCTGTGCGTAAATCTGCGTGATCTCGCCCCCCCCCGCCTGGGCCGCCAGCGCCTCGAGCCTGGCTATGACCGGCTCATAGACCCTGCTCTCGAAAGGCTTGGTGCTTTCGGCTGCGATCATCGCCTCGATGGCGTTCATCTCGAGTTGATGCTCGGCGACCTGCTCGGAGGAGGGGCGTTCCGGCCTCGGCCGTTCCTCGCCCGTTCGGCGGGCCGTTTCAGCAGGCTGCGTCGTCGAAACGCGGGTCAGCTCTTGCGTGAGATCGAGTTCGCCCGACAGATCGAGCTCGCCCGGCGGGATCGGCTCGAGAGGCGGTGCCGCGATACTGGCACGGGCTACAGGCTCGGTTACCGGCGATTCGGGCCTGTCGCGCCTCACGAAATCGCCCTTGATCCACAGGGCCGCACCCTCGGGAGGCTCGATCTTGTAATACGCGCCGTCCGACGTTTCGCCGATCAACGCAACCTCGGCGCCGGCGGGGAGCTGGACTTGGCGTGCGTACCGCCGATCGTTGAGATTCGAGCCGGCGTGTACCCAAACGCTATCGTTGGTGACACCACCTCTGTCATCACGCTTGTCGATATACCCGCGCTCGACGAGGCTGTAGGTTCCGACGGGCGGTTTGATCTTCAGCCAGCCGAATTCCTCGCCTAAAACGACGACCTCGTCACCGCGGTTCAATTGCGTGACGGGATAGTAGTTCTGATGAAAACCGCTGCGCACGTAGACATTGTTGCCATCGACATAGCCGACCTGTCGGCCGCCTGCCTGGGTTACAGCCGCTGCGCTTTCGCGCGAATCCGCATCGGCCGGTTGCGTCGTCGCTTGGGCCCACAGAAGGGAGGCGGTGCCTAACACGCCAAGGATCCCCAGGCCGACTGCCCGTCGTCGGTACGCGTTCATGTGCTCATCCCTCGTCTAAGAGAGTGCCCGCACTCACCGGCGGACCCGATCCATCGGGTCACCCGTGCAGGGCCTGGGTCGGGCGGAGGCCTTTTTCCCGGCGCCAGCGTAGAACTGCATCGCCTTAGAATGGCGGCTTAGCCTTACCTGCGTTTACCCAGGCCATCGTCATCCGCGCCGTACGGAGCCCCCGCGCCAGGGCAGGTAAGGTGCCGTTACGCTGGAAGGTAACCCGCAGCCTTATTACTGTCAACGAAAAACCGCACGGTCTCCCATGCGTTCGACGCCCGCGCACCGGGCGCTCCATCGGGTATACTTGCCGGGTAAGCCGAGCGATTCTGGGGCGGACCCACGACGGTTCGAACCGGCCACGGCGGCACGGGACCACAGA
>PWPN01000174.1 GCA_003557125.1 Phycisphaerae bacterium
CTCATCGGCTTCGAGACGTTGAATCCCGAGTCGCTCAAGGATTACCACAAGGGCATCAATCGCAATAACCTCTCGCGGTACAAGGAACTGATCGACGGATTCCACCGTGCGGGCATCTCGGTGTTCGGGGCCTTCATCATCGGGGCCGACCAGGACACGGAAGAGACCGTGGCCGAGACCGCCGTCCAGTCCGTCAAGCTCGGCATCGACACGATCCAGATCACGAACCTGACGCCGTTGCCGGGCACTGCCCTCTACGATCGCTGGATGGCCGAGGGCAAAATCTTCGCGACGAACTACCCCGAAGACTGGGAGCGGTACACCTTCGTCGAGACCGTCTACCAGCCTCAGCGCATGACAGCTGAGCGGCTCGACGAGACGATCTACGAGCTTCGCCATGCTGCGGCCAAGACTTCCTGGGTCTGGCTGCGAACGTTGCGTTCGCTCTGGATGACCCGCAGCCTGACCAGCGCGCTGTTCATCCACGGCATGAACAAGGGCTGGAAGCGGATGGCCAAAATGCAGCTACCGCGCGACGAGGAACGCTTCGGCTTCACGCCCCACAGCAACGAACGGACACGCAAACTGCGCGACGCCTTCTATCTCGCGCTGTCGAAATACCCTTCCTTTATCCAAGAGCAGGCCGAGGTCCCCGCCGGCGCCTGATTGGAATCTGGAATCGGGTATTTGAAATCTGAAATCTAGCATCTGAAATCGAGCATTCGAAATCTGTCATCTGAAATCGGGTATCAGGCATCTGAAATCAGGCATCTGAAATCTGAAATCAGGAATTTGAAATCTGGAATCTGCCGCAACCATCATCCGAGCCGCGGCCGCGAGGGAGCGGTCTGCTTTTGCGAGCGAGTGCATGCTGACGCGTGTGCCACTGACGGCGGTCTGCGGCTCACGTATCCACGTCGTGCGTATCGATGTCCAGCGGCGCATGCATGTGCTTTTTCGACTCCGGCGTACGCAGCACGCGGTAAAAACAGAATGTGGTCAGGCTCAATACGAACCCGACGCTCAGCAGCATGACGATCCAGCCGGCTGCGGTCATGGCATCACCTTTTCGACATCCGGGGATTTGACGGTATCCCATCGCCACCGTCGACCGCTCAGGTAGATGAGCATCGTGAAAAAGATGAACGTCGCCGCCAGGAACCCGAGTACGAACAGCACGGTATGGCGGTCCTCGACGTCCAGCGCCCGGATCTCGGCGATCTTGGTCGGTATCGAATTGTAGCACCAGGCAACGAAGATCGTGATCAGGTAGACCGGCGAGATGTACTTGATGATGAACCAGAAGATATAGGGGACCTTCAGTTCGGCGCCCCGCTGGACTTCCTCCCGGGCGTTCTTGATCCCGAAAACCCAGCCGACGGTGATGACCTGGATGGTAGCCAGAATGAAGATGCAGACCGTCCCGACCCAGAAATCCATCGTGTCCAGTGCGAGCAGGTTCTTGGAGAAGTAGACGACGATGAGCCCGCCGGTCGCCACGACGAAGCCGAGGCACGTCACGGATGCCCGGCGCCCGAGTTTGAAAGCCTCCTCGAAGAACGCGATGGCCGGCTGGAGCATGCTCAGCGAACTGGTGATGGCCGCTGTGAAGAGCATGAAGAACCAGAGGGCACCGAACCAACGGCCGGCCGGCATCATGCCGAAGACAGCCGGCAGCGCGTTGAACCCCAGTGCCATTGGCGAGCCGAGCACATCGCGCGTCAGGTTGGCCGGGCCCAGGAACAGAAAGGCCACCGGCACGGTGATCAGGCCGCCCAGGCAGACCTCGCAGAACTGGTTCGTCGAGCTGGCCGTCAGCCCCGACAGGGCGACGTCGTCGTCCTTGCGCAGGTAACTGGCATAATTCAGGATGATCCCGAACCCGACCGACAGGCTGAAAAAGATCTGTCCCGAGGCTGCCAGCCAGAGTTCGGCGTTGGCCAGGTTCCCCCAGACGCTTCCCGTTTCGTCCGCTTTGGGATTCCACATGAATCCGAGTGCGTTGTTGATGTTGGCCTCCGGCTGGGCCGGGTCGGGCGTGCCGAGCGTCAGGACGCGGAACAGGATGACGATGGCGCATGCGATGAGGACGGGCATCGCGAACTTGCAGAACGTCTCGATCCCTCGTGTCAGCCCCCGGAAGATGAGATAGAAATTCAGCGTAAAGACAATGCCCAATACGATCAGCGTGCGCCCCGCGGGGAAGCCGTTCTTGCGCATCCCCACGAGGCCTTCAAAATGGCCCTGGTAGGCCTGCGCGTTCAGCTCGGAGGACGTCGTGTCGGCGAGCCGGTCCATCGTGCCGAACGCGTAATCGAGGGCATAGAGCAGGCACCATGCCTCGATGTAGACATAGTACATGTAGATGACGACGGGGATGAGGACCGCTAGGGAGCCGAAGTATTTGCTGTAGTTGGTTCGCCACAGGACGGTGAAGATCCCCGGCGCGCTGTTGTAGCCGCGGCTCCCGCCGTACCGTCCCATGCTCCACTCGACCCAGCAGATGGGAATGCCCAGGATGAGCATCGAGATGAAGTAGGGGATCATGAAGACCCCGCCGCCGTGCGTGGCGGCAAGGCCCGGAAAGCGCAGAAAGTTGCCCAGGCCGACAGCCGAACCGGCCACAGCCAGGATGACGCCGATCTTCGAGCCCCAGTTTTCCCGATTCGCATGAACGAGGGCGGGCTCTGCCTGTCGCGATCTGCCTGCCACTGCGTGCTCCTTCCATTGCGTGCGGGGCTGAGCACCCACAGAGAGCGGATGATCGACGCTCCAGCGGTTTTTTTCAAGCGACGCGGGCGCCACAGGGGAGTGTCTTGTAACGGCCGTCCCCCCGTGGCGGCCGTCTGATTCGAGCC
>PWPN01000271.1 GCA_003557125.1 Phycisphaerae bacterium
ACGATCCCCTGGGCGTCGGCGATGGTCCGGCGGGGCTTGATTTCGACGACTTTGAGCAGGAAATACATCGTGCTCGGTGGGACGACGGTGCCGCGGAACCGGACGTGATCCACGCCGCCGAAGCCCATGAACCGCTCGTCGGGGGTATCCTGGTGGCTGAGGAACGCAGCCATCTGTGCGGCTGTTTCGATCATGAGCACGCCGGGAAACAACGGTCGGTCGGGGATATGGCCCTTCACCCAGAATTCGTCCTCGCGAACGATCTTCAGGCCGACGCCCATCCGTTTCTCGCGATCGTAGTGGACGATGCCGTCCACCTGCATGAATTCGTAGCGGTGCGGGAGATGCGCGTAGACTTGCTCCCTCGTGAATTGGATCTTCGTTAAATCCAACGTGCTCAAATCAATGAACGGTTTGGCTGCCATGCCCCGCTCCATGAAACGCGACCCGCCCGGGCCGCGGCTGTGTTTAATGCGCTGAGCCTTTAGAAAATCTTTGCCAGCCTCGAGTTTCAAGAAGACACCACGAACGAAGACGTCGGACTCCGGGGCTCTGTCGCCCTTGTCGGGGTTAAGCGAGCGTCTCACGTTCGCTCAGAACCGACAGGCAACCGTCCGACTTGACATTTCCGTCACGGGATGACGGACCGCTCGCTGTACGTTTGCTCGTTACCGCGGGCTGGCACGGTTGGCATCACGGGTGGCAGAATGTTTCGGCCACCCGTTGCTTCCGTCTGTCATTCGGAGACTGAGCGGACTTCGAGGATTTTCTTGCGGACTTCCTGAGCAATCGCCTTGATCTCCTGCATCGCTTTTCGGACCCGCGTGCCGGCGGCCTTGTTGCCTCCCTCCGCTTTGGCCACATCGTCTGCAATCTCTTCAACCTTCTGTCGCAGGAGTTCGTAATCTTGCATGGCTGTCTCCGGGAAAGGTGATGCCTCATCCTCGGTCGGGCCGCCGAACGCAGGCCCCATCGACCGAGACTGCCTGTAGACTCTTCAACACATGCCGCCAGTTCGCATCCGGTGGGAAGCCGTAGCTCGTGCCCCCCGCGCCTCCGGATACCCCCGTCAGGCACCGCGGAAGTCTAGCAGACCGCACGCCCGGATGCAAAACTACCCCGGCTCACGGCCTCGAAAAGGCGGTTCGCGGCGAGCCGAGAGAGTTCTATTTATGAGATAACTGATGTTATGTCAATGGGTTACGGGGTATGGCCCGCTGCCGCCTTGCGGACCTCGTCCAGATCCCTCTGGATCTGCCGACCGAGCGCCTCGGCTGTTTCGAACCGCTGGTGGGGACGGACCCACTCGAGCAATTCCAGCCGGATCGCCCGCTCGTACAGATCACCCTGGAAGCCCAGCAGATGCGCCTCGACGCCCAATTCCTGTTGCTCGAAGGTGATGTTTCGGCCGATGCTGACAGCTGCGGCGAATCGACCGGCTTCGAGCTCGGCCATGCCTGCGTAGACGCCTTCGGCCGGCGTCAATTGGCCGGCCACCTCGACGTTGGCGGTGGGAAACCCCAGTCCCCGCCCCCGGCCGGCACCGCGCGTCACTCGGCCGATCAAGGCATAGGGGCGGCCGAGGCATAACGCAGCCTGGTCGACCGTTCCGTTGGACAGCAGCTGGCGGATGAGCGAACTGGAGATCACCGCGTCGGGATGCCCGCCGAGCGCGACGCGCACCGGCTCGACGACCTCCACCTCGAACCCGAGCCCGACAGCCGCCTGCCGGAGGGCCTCCACGTCGCCCTGGCGACGGTGGCCGAAGCGGAAACTCGCCCCTTCGACGATCGCACGCGGCGCGAACCGCTCGACCATGACGTGTTGCATGAACGTTTCAGGCGCCATCCGCAAAAAGTCCGGCGTCGCCTTCACCAGCACCGCGACGTCCACGCCGCCCTGCTCGAGCAGGCGGAGCTTCTCGTCGGTCGGAGTCAACGTCGGCGGGACATGGCCGGGCGTGAGGACCGCCAACGGGTGCGGATCGAACGTCATGGCCACGAGAGGGCACGCTACGGCCTGGGCGCGCCGTCTCCCTGCAGCCAGGATGGCCTGGTGACCGCGGTGCACGCCGTCGAAATTGCCGATCGTCAACACGACGTCGGCCAACTGCACATCCTCCCACGATCGCAAAACCTGCATCTGAGTTCGCCTCTCGTTCATCGTCAGCCGGGTGGGACGGGCGTCTCGCCCGTCGAGCGTCTGCCGCTGCTCTGTGAGCAGTGCTTGACAAGGACGGCCGCCACGGCGAAGTCACGGCGTAGCCGAAGGCGAAGACGGGAGGCGGCCGCTACACAGGGGGTGGTCGCTACAGGGTGGTACGGGCGTCTCGCCCGTCGCGTATCGCACCACACCGCTCACCATCAACCCTGAGATTACCTCTGCCCAACAGGCTCGTCTCGTCTCCGTAAGGCCCGCTCCCTCACGGTCGCGGCTCGGATCTGTTCATACAGCTGCCGCTCACTCGGCCGCGTCACTTGTCCGGTCATTGTCGTGCTTTTATAGTCCGTGCACAAATGCCGCCGCGCCTTGAATACGGAGTCGCAAGGTCAGTATGCCTCCCATCCATGTGTCACCCGTTCTCGCATCGATCTCCGGCTATTTCACGTGGGCGGACTGGGGCGTCGTGCTGGGCTACCTGGTTGTGACGACGGTCATCGGCGGGTTATTGGCCGGCAAACAGGCGACCATCCGTGATTTTTTTCTCGGCGGTCGCAAACTGCCTTGGTATGCCGTCACCGGTTCGACCATCGCCACGGAGATCAGTGCCGTGACTTTCGTCGGGGTGCCGGCCATCGTCTTTGCATCGCGCGGCAACTTCACGTACCTCCAGCTCGTGATCGGCTCGATCCTGGCG
>PWPN01000272.1 GCA_003557125.1 Phycisphaerae bacterium
CGAGCCGGTACGGTCCCGTCCCGATACCAGAGTGCACGTCTGCCTGTCCGTCGACCTCCGGCACGATGGCCAGATGCTGATCAGCCAAAAAATAGGGAAAATCCGCATTCGGAGCGGACAGCCTCACGACCACGTAGTCTCCGTCGGCCGAAATTTGCTCTACCGGATCAAGCAGAGAGCGTACAGCTGACGTGCTTTCGCCGCGGTGATGGTTGATTGAGGCGATGACGTCGGCCGTCGTCATCGTTTTGCCATTGTGGAACTCGACGTCACGACGCAGTCGTAACCGCCATGTCCGTGCATCGCTCGCGCCCTCCCAAGACTCAGCCAGTTCGGGTGCCAGTGAGCCGTCGGGAGCAATTTGAGTCAGCGAATTTCGCAGGCAACCAAACGACCATACCTGGTTGAAAGGGGAATCGATCATTCCCGGATCCAACGAATCCGTCGTTGATCCGCTGCCCAGGCCCAACCGCAAGGTTCCGCCACGCCTTCTAGCGCCAGCTGTAGCCTTGTCGGCCAGTAGGCCTGCAGCAGTCGCGGCGATCCCGAGGCTGACGGCTCCGCGCATGAATTCGCGCCGTCCGATACCGCCCTGAACCAGTTTCGAAGTGAGCTGCTCAATAGTTTCCACGGTGGTTTCCTCCCTAATCTACCTTTGGTTGGCTTCAGTGAGCCAGCATCAGTGACTGAGCTAGGGCACCGCCATCCTGTTCGAACCATGCATCTGCAGTTAACCCTTGGACTTGCGCAAGCTGCCGCAGTTGGCTGTGGAATTCTTCGCGGTCGACTGATACCTGCTGGAGCCAGCGCTCGCCTGACTGCTTATCGAATGATCGACGGGTATGGAGCACGCGGTGGTTATCGAAGACGCTGCATTCCCCAGCCTGAAGCACCCGCTCCAGTGCATGATCATAGTCGTAGAGCTCTACCTTGAACGCTGCCAGTGCTGCATAGATGGGCTCAATCAAATCCTCTGGCAGGTCAAGGGGGGGCAGCGTTCTATCGGAGACGCGAACGCCGCGGATTATTCCGTCGATATCCGTGGCGATTGCCCGACCCCGGGCCCGGAAACGCTCTTGCGGATTGCGCTCCGCGGCCCACAACACAGGCACCGCCGTGAGCAAGCTGAACGCCTCAGGGTTACTGCTGCGCAACCGCTCGGCGGCGGCAATGCCATCGATGTAAACAGAGGCACCCCGACCTGCCTGGTCTGGCTTGAGGCAGTGAAAGAAGCTTATCCCAGGAGGCGAATGGCGCCAGGTTTCATCGGTGTGCGGCGCCTGTGCGTTGGCCTGAGTGCCGCCGATGTTGGCGCCGGTACCTAGCTGGTCCTCGGGCTTTGAACGCACATCAAAGAGGTCGCCGAAATGGGTCGTTCGCAGAGGGCCGAACCACCTTGCGACCTCGCGCACCTGTCCGGACTCCACCGGAACGCCACGAACCAGCGCAAGGCCATAGTCGCGGACCTGGACGAACAAAGCCAGCCTGTGCTCAGGATCCTCAAGTCGCTCGAAGGTAAACCATGGAAAGTCATTAGCCTCGCGCTTGCCCCAAAGCCTGGGGAGGCGGCGACGCTCCGCGCGCGCTTCTGGGGAGATGCAGTTGTCGCGCAGCCAATCGAGAGAATGCACCGTCTTGGTCGCATCGTGGCTCCACTCAATCTCAACGGAACCTTCCGTGCTCCGAACCTCCTTTATTCTTGGTATCGCCGGATCTTCCGTGAGTAAACAGGCTTGATCCGGTTCTTGGTTCTCGCGGCCCGCCGCCGGGTGATAGAGACAGTGGCGCAGCCAGATATAGGGAAAAGCACTTTGCCGCCCATCACTCCAGGTTATCCGCAAGCGCCGTGCGCCATTGTCCGACTCCATGCTGACTGCTCGATGTGCTTGGGTCGCGTTGATTGCATCCATTTGCAGGCCCTCGATCTGCTCGCATTGAATGCAGCAGTCTATGTTGCTGACTGCAGTACAACAATTCGGTTTTTCATAGTAATGATATGCGCAAGTGCTATGATTCGGCATGAAGAGGAGACTCAGGCACCGCCAAATCGAAGCATTTGCAGCGGTGATGCAAACTGGATCAATCGTCGCCGCAGCGGCTCAGA
Source organism: Phycisphaerae bacterium (assembly GCA_003557125.1). Taxonomy (GTDB): domain Bacteria; phylum Planctomycetota; class Phycisphaerae; order UBA1845; family PWPN01; genus PWPN01. The sequence goes on from PWPN01000272.1 coordinate 2,105, forward strand.
TCCACATATCGCAGCCGAGCGTCAGCCGGCTGATCCAGGACCTTCAGGCCGAGCTGGGTTTTGAATTGTTTCATAAACGTGGGCGCGGAGTCGCCCCGACAGCGGCGGCGCGAGCCCTGTATGCCGAAGTCGAGCGCTCCTTCTCAGGCCTTGACCGCATCACCGCAGTCGCACGGCGGATCGGCTCCGGCTTTGGGGACGCTGTGGCGTTTGGAAGCATATATGCTGCAGCGTTCGACCTCACCCATGCTGCCATGGCGCAGTTGAAGGACGAAGTTCCAAGCGCCTCGGCCTCGCTGCGAGTTCAGACGACGGCGACGTTGATCGACTGGACCCGTCGCGGCATTGTGGATCTGGCCCTAGTCAATCCGCTTGGTGACCTCCGAGACGTGGAGGTGGTCGTTGAGAGAGAACTTGCCTGCGTCTGCCTGTTACCCCGTGGTCATCCACTTGCGGCAGATGGTAAGGCCATAGATCTGCAGCGCTTGTTCGATGAGACGCTGATTCTTCCCGACGAGGCAACGCTTACTGCCCTCATCCCTGACTCCGAGGTACGTAACCAGCTCCAAGAGCGAGCGTGGTTGAACGTACAAATTTGGTTCGCGGTCGCAACCGCGGTCGAGCACGGGCTAGGGATTGGACTTGCTGATCCCATTTCGGCATCCTTCTTCGCCCGCAACCGGCGCGTAGTGTCCCGCCCACTTCGCCAGCGGCTGCCATAC
>PWPN01000050.1 GCA_003557125.1 Phycisphaerae bacterium
AGAACTACCTGGGATTCGTTCAGTTCGCCAACGCGATCATCTGCTGGCGGAGCGCCGTAGCATGACACACAGGGTTTTAGGACGCACTCTAAGTGCCATCCCGCATCTTCACCACCGGCGCACGCTCGGCCGTGCGGATCACGGCCAGACGGAGATCGTCGCGGTACGCTTGGGCCTGGTGGGCGATTGTGCCCGCATGCGGGTGCCCGATATCGGCCATGGCTTCGGCCATCCGGGTCATGCCCGCAACGCAGTAGGCGTTCGTGGCGAACCAGTAGCCCCAATCGGAATTGTCTTCGAGGTGGCCTGCCGGCAGCAGGCCGTACTCGATCGGGCGACGGCCGTGGAGGTCGTGATGCATGGTCGCCTGACGCTGCCGCATGATCCATTCGACCGCCTTGAGCATGCTCGGAAGGGTTTCTTCGAGCCACACCTTGTCGCGCGTGTAGAGGTAATGGCGTGCGAGCGACCAGAGCACCGTGCCGTGGTCGAGGTTATACGATGAAACGGTGTAGTCATAATCTTCGCGGACTTTCACGCCGTGATAGACGCCGTCGTGGGGCGGCGTGTACATGCCGCGGAACATCCGGCTGCCTTGCAGCGTGACAAAGGTTTCGAGGCATTGCCGGGCGCGTTTTGAATCCCCTAGAATGTCCAGCAGCATCGCCTGGAAGCACGCTTCGTTGGCGTAGACGGAGTAGAGGTAGCTGGCGGCCGGCACCATGAACAGGCCGCTCTTAGGGTCCTTGGTCGTGCTGATGTGAATGTGCGGGATGACGAATCGCGCCATAGAGTTGAACTTCGGTTCCGGCGTGGTAAAGCGCGTCGTTAGCAAGGTCAGGGTGCGCCAGTAGTCGGCGATGCGTTCCCGCTCCGTGTCATAATCGAGTGCCTCCAGTTTTTCGGCACCCGCGTCGTCCACGTCCGAGACGAACGGCAGCGCGAGGTAGACCGTCCGCGTGGCGCCGGCCGGCACCTCATACTGACAGGTGACCGCTCGGTCGGCCTCGGGAGTGGTTCGCACCCACCGATCGTCCGTTCCGAACCCCCGGAATTCATTGCGGCCCAGTTCCAGGCTCGCACCGTCGGGCGGCTCGATCACCGCACGGAGAATCGACTCGGGCGAGAATTCATTCCACTGGGGTTTAGCAATGATCCGCTTGCCATCGATTTCGATCGGATCGTCGGGCGTGATCTGGAACCAGAAGTGGGCGGTCTTCGACCGGTTACCTGGGTTCTTGGCCTGAAGCCGCACCATCAGCACGGCCGGCGTCTGCTCGCAGCGCGCCGGGTCGTTCGGGTCCAACGGGCCTTCCAGCAGTGTGGCAAAGGATTCCTGTTCGTATTGCAGGCCGTCCCGCTCCCACCGGTTGATCATGATCGGCAGGTATTCCTCAGCCACGGCCATGCTGCCTTGGTGATCCTCGCCGAAGTAAGGTTCGGCCCCCGTGCCGATCCAGAAATGAATCTTACTTCCGGGCCACTTGAGCCGCTTGCCCTCGGCCCCGAAGGCTTTCGTTTGCCATCGCGAGATGAAGATGTTGCCATCGTAACGCACGGCGAACTTCTGCCAGCTCGCGTCCGCCGCCGCCACGAGGTAGACCATGTCGCCGTATTGACGAACCCACGGATCCTGGGGCGGGATCTCACGGCTCGCCCGTTCGTAGGATTGCTCCGGCTCCAACGGGATCAGATCACGTATTTTCGTCACCTGCGGGTCGATCGTAGGGTCGAACGGTTTCGGATCGTCGGATTCCGTCACGTACACATTTATGTCCGGTACGTGGATGGGCCCGTCGTCCAGGTCGCGGGTGCTGAACGAGAATGTCCGCGACACCTCTTGATTACCCGTCTTCATCGTCCCTTGGACGGTTACGATCGTGATATCGTTCGAGCCGCGAAGCTGCGATCGGCTTTCCAGCAGATGGACTACGACACCCTTCGGCTTGTCGCCGATTCGAACGTTCTCCCATGAGGCAGGAACAACGAAGCGGTCGCCTTCGTCGAACCGCCATGGCGTAACACTTTCAAGCGTGCCGTTGAATATCTCGATTCCGCCGGACCAGGCCGTCTCGTCTTCCCGATCGCACGCTAGTTGGATACGGACGGACCGCCTTTGGACGACGGAATCAGAATGGACGACCAGCGCTTCGAGTCTCGGCGCGTCGGCCGGCAGAATCAGCCGTAACTTGAGAGTACGCCGATAGGTAACGCCGGGCAGATTCTGGAAATGGGGATTCTCTTCGCCCAGGGGTTCAAACGAAAAAACACACCGATCGCCGCGCCGTTGAACACTGGTTTTTGCCTGGAGCCACTGGCCCTGCCACGGGTCGTCGATTTCATCCTCCATCGTCGGCATTTGCGGTGGAGGTGGTGGCCAGGTCCGGAACCAGTACTCGACAGCGACACCCTCTGGAGCGTCCCCGGCGAATACCGCCACGATCTCGCGCACGTCCCGCGGATAGTTCCACTGAACACCCACCGTATGTACGTCGTCGGGAACGTCTGTCAGTGCTTTTACCGGGACAGCCTCGTCGAGCGTGTCGCCGCTCCATACTATCCATTGGCCGAACGCCGCCAGATCGAGCGGCCGACCTTCCTCGGTGTTTGCAAGCACCGTGCAGCAGAGCCCAAAGGATCCAGCCAAAGCGACGATCAACACGAGCAACGGCATGGCGTTCATGCAACAACCCTTCTATTGATACAATTCACGAGCAAATGGCCCTCTAGTGCCGTTTTCGGTTAGCCGGTTTCGTTCATCCGGCCTGGTCATGCTGCACGCCGCTTGGCCTTGTGCTGGCGTCTGTACTTCTTCCAATGCT
>PWPN01000053.1 GCA_003557125.1 Phycisphaerae bacterium
CGAAAGTGATCAGGATGAGCGCATCGTTGACGACGATCCCCGTCAGCGCCACCATGCCGATCAGCGACAGCAGCGTCAGGGGGTACCCCATGACGACGTGCCCGACGAGCGCGCCATTCAAACCGAACGGGATGGCCAACATCACGATGAGCGGCTGCACGTAGCTTTTGAACAGCCCCGCCAGCATCACGAAGATGGCCAGCACAGCGATTGTAAAGTCCCTTCTCAGCGAACCGAACGCCCGGGCCGTCTCGCGAAACGTTCCGGCAAAGTGGATCCGCACGCCAGGGTAGCGCGCTTCGAGCTCGTCGACCGTCGGTTGAAGGGAGGCGATGATCTGCTGCGCGTTGCCGATCGCCTGGTCGACGTCCGCGGACACGACGATCGCGCGCCGCTGGTCGATCCGACGCAACGACGCATAGCCCCGCCCTTCCTGGAGTCGGGCGATCTCCGTGAGCGGGACCATGCCGCCACCCGGGGCAGCCAGCAACATCGCTTCGATCTCGGAGACGTTCCGTCGGCGATCGAGCGGGAACCGTACACGGATGTCGATATCCTCGCGCTCGCGTTGTATCTTTCGCGCTTCGAGCCCGTAAAACGCGCCGCGGATCTCGGTCGCGACCGTCTGGGTCGTGAATCGGAGCGGGCGGGCCGCTTCGAGCAGCTCGATCTGCATCTCGCGTCGGCCTCGTTCGAAATCGTCCCTCAGGTCGAATACGCCCGCGAACTGGCCGAGCCGATCCCGAAGGACCTCCGAAGCTGCAAGAAGGTCGTTCACGCGATCGCCCGTGACCTCGATCTCGATCGGCATGCCGCCCGGCCCGCCCTGGAGCGGCTGGAAGGTCAGCGACTCGATCCCGGCGATGTCGGCCGTGGCTGCACGAAGGTCGGCGATGATCGCATCGCTTCGGCGTTCGCGCTTCTCGACCGTCGTCAGTTCGATGAGCACCTGCGCCTTGTGCGAGCGAACCGTTCCGGAAGCCCCCTCCTCCCCGAACTGGAGATCGACGCCCACGATCGTGAACACCGAGCTCAGCTCCGATTCGTCCAGCGCGAGGACCGCTTCCTCGACCTGGCGGATGACCTCTTCGGTCTGATCGGCCGGCGTGCCGACCGGCATCTCCAGACGCGCCGAAAGCATCTCGGAATCCATGTCCTGCATGAACACGAAAGGCAGCCGTCCTCCGCCCACCACGCCGCCCCATACGATCATGATGCCCACCATGACAGCGATCGTCACGTACCGGTGCGCGACGAGCGTGCGGAGCAGACGTTCATAGAACCTGACCAGCACTTCCCGCACGAACCGCTGCTGCCGTTCGCGGAAGGGTTCGATCCACTGCGCCATCCGGTGGCTCGAAGGCGCTGGCACGTCGCGCCGTACCGGCTTGAGCGTGTCGGCCAGGTGCGAGGGCAGGATCATCAGCGCTTCGATAAGTGAGATCGCCAGCGCGCAGGCCACCACGATCGGCAACAGGCCCATGAAATCGCCCATCTGCCCCTCGATGAAAAGCAGCGGAACGAATGCCCCGATCGTCGTCAGCACGGCGACGAGCACCGGCCAGGTGACCTCTTCGGCGCCCGTCACGGCCGCGAGCTTCGGGTCTTCGCCGCGTTCGACGCGCGCATAGATGTTCTCGCCCACGACGATCGCGTCATCGACGATGAGCCCCAGCACGATGATCAATCCGAACATCGTGATCATGTTCAGCGAGACGCCCAGCAGGCTCATCAGCAATATCGAACCGCTGATCGACAGGATGAGCCCCATCATCACCCAGAACGCGATCCGCCAGTTCAGGAAAAGCAGCAGCGCCAGGAATACGAACGACAGCCCCCACAGGCCGTTGTGCGTCAGCAGCTCGAGTCGGCCCTCGATGAAACGCGAGAGGTCCGTATGCGTTTCGATCTGCACGTTGTCGGGAAGCGGTTCCCGTCGGGACGCCTGCCAGATCTCCGTCTCCTCGACAGGCCAACCAAGGCGCGTCCGGATCCGGTCGGTCCAGTGCAGTTCGAGCGGCTTATTCAGCTTGCCGCTCACGAATGCCCTGACTTTGTTGGCGATATCGATCGCGTCCTGGTCGGTCGTCTTGGAGACGACGATGTCGACGGCCGGCTCACCGTTGAACCGGCTTCGCACGTCGCTGTCCTCGAACCCGTCGACGACGCGCCCCAGGTCGCGCACGCGAACGAGTTGGCCGTCTTCGGTCGTCCGCACGATCGTCTCGGCGATCACGGCTGCCTCGTCCGTCTCGCCCAGTGTCCGCACGGCGACGTTCTGGTCTTCCGTCCTCAACTGCCCGCCGGGCAGGTCGAGATTCGACTCGGCGATGGCCCCGGCCACCTCGCGCAAGGACAGTTGATAGGCCGCGAGCAGTTCCGGCTCGATCTCGACGGAGAGTTCGCCCCGGCGCGTCCCGCTCAGGTGCACCTTGCTGATGCCTGGCAACCGCAGGAGGTCGTCCCGCATCCGCTGGCCGATCTCCTTGAGTGCCTTTTCGCCCGCGGGCCCGTAGAGTGCGACCGAGATGACCGGAAGCGTCGGCTCGAACTTGGTCACCGTCGTCTGCTCGGCGTCCCGGGGAAGCTCGTCGCGTGGAATCGCATCGATGGCCGCCTTGAAGTCGTTGACGACCTGGTCGATGTTGCGGGCGTCGCTCGTCATGGAAACGAGCACCATGCTCTGGCCTTCGACGATGGTGCTGTCGATCTTTTCGATGTGCTCCTGGTCCTTGATCGCCTCCTCGATCTTGAGCGTGATTCCCTTTTCCACTTCGAGGGGCGAGGCACCGGGATAGGGCGTGACGATCATCA
>PWPN01000150.1 GCA_003557125.1 Phycisphaerae bacterium
CGCGCTGAAGGTCGATCGTACCGAGCGTGAGCGCTTCGCCCGGTTCAGGGTTGCGATCATAGAAGCCGACCTGCTTGGCCAACAGGTAGCGTCCGCTGCCGTCCCACGGGCACTTGTCGTAGTAGCCGAAGAAATGGCTCTCGGGTCCGCGGGTGACCGCGCGGAAGGGCAGCTCGCAGTCCACGATCTCCTGGGCCGGCTGGGTCGTGGCCGCCGACGCGCCGCGTATGGCCCAACCCGGCAGCACGCATGCACCGAGCGCACCTCGCAGAAAACGCCTTCTACTTGTCGTCGGCAGGTAATCTTCCGATTTTTTCGTCATCGCATACTCCTTCGATAATTGACTGTCCATGGCGCACAAGATTACTTTCAGTCATGTTCAATCAACCGATTGCTTTTTCATGCCCTGACCCACGGAAGGCCTGCCGTGGGCTTGATTAGCGAGTGAAAGTAGCGTCACACCTCACGGTCGACAGTCGTCATCGAGCGTCTTGATCCGGATGTTGCGGAACCAGACCTCGTCGTTGTGGTCCTGCAGGCCGATGACCCCGCATCGCAACCGGTTTTTCAGCGCATCGACCTGGTCCATGTCGAAATCCAGTACGAGTTCCCCGTTGAGGCGGATCTTCACCCGGCTGCCACGGCAGTCGATCTCCGCTTCGTTCCAGGTGCCGGGCGGACGGGCTGCGTCCTTGGTCGGCGCGAGGACGTCGTAGATCGCGCCGGTACTTTCTTCCTTGTGCGGCGGGCCGGAGACTCCGAGGATCTGCATCTCCATTCCGAACCGCGACGCCCGCGCAACGAGCGGCGCGCGGATGAAGACGCCGCTGTTACCTTCATCGCTGATCTTGAATTCGAGGCGAAGGACGAAATCACCGTACCGCTTTCGCGTTCGCAACCACGGGCCGGTGACGCCCTCGCAATAGAGCATGCCGTCCTGCACCGACCAGCCGCCGGGATCGTCGCTGAGCGTCGTCCAGCCTTCGAGCGTTCGCCCGTCGAATAGCAGCTCGAATCCTTCGGCGCGTTCGGCCTCGGACAGCTCGGCTGCGGGATGGTTGCCGCCGACATCTGGCTGGGCGGTCTTGGCGTCGCTAGCCAGGCGGAGCTTGTGAACTTCGTCGGCGAAGCACTCGAGTCGGCACTGCCACTGTTCGGATCGATCGCCCTGCAATCGCAGGAACCTCTCAGCCTTGAACGGTGCGACGGTGCGTGTCACTGCGGCCGGGTCGTCACCGGCACGGACCGCATCGATCCACGCAGCCAGCTGTTGGGCATTGTTCGACACGTAGAGCAGGTCGTCCCGGCTGGAGTTCTCGATGAACCGGGCGGGAATGCCGACGAGGACATTTCTGCGAACTTCGTGGATCTCCCTGCAAAGCGCGATGAGAACCTCGGGGTCGTTCAGGTCGATGGGACTTTCGCTCGGCCAGCGTTGCGGGTGGGCCAGATCGCCCAGGACGAGGATGGCTGTGTGCGCTCTCGGTAGCAGGCCGGCTACACTCCGCGCTGCCGCATGGTAGGCGTCCGCTGACTCGAGCCAGCACGACGGGTCGGCCGAGAAGAGCTCGATCACCGTGGCCAGGTATATCTCGCGCACGTTGGCGACCAGATGCGTGAATCGTTCGGCGCGTCCATCGTCGGGCAGTTTCCCGTCGGGCAGAAAGAACGCGGACGATCGGCCCGGCACCTGGAGGGCGAAGCCGAACGCATTCACGCCGCGCTCGACCATCGGCTTGAGGTAATCGAAAAGGGCGTCGAGGTCCGGGTCGATCGACTCCCAACAAGGCACAGCGAAACCCCACAGCTCGCTGTCGGTGGCTATCTGGAGTCGGCCTTGACGAGCCTGGACAGGGTGGGAAGCGTGCAACGGCAAATGCATCCACCCGACAAGAATGCCGCTCAAGACGATGACCGCCAGCACGCTCGACCCACACCGGTTGCCGCCCCTGCGATGCATCCGCGCCATCCTGTTCTCCTCGTCCTGCGCTCCCATGACTGGTACGCCTCGGATAAGTCTCGAACCCAATTCACAGCCATTCAGCTTCACTTCCGACGCGTCCGAATCCGACGATATGAAGCCCGTGCCTCTGCCTTGGCGAGCGGCCCGACGAGGCCTGAGCCCCCCTCGATTTCGGGTCGCTGTCACAGCCAATGCATCTTGGTACAATACACAACTATGGCGGAAACGGGAATTTTTCGGCTGTCGTTGGCGTCCAAGTGTCGGCTCCTGTTCGGCTCGGCCGTGGTGCTCATCATCACCCTGGCGCTGTTCGTGCCGTGGCGTTCGCTCGAAACGCTCGTGCACGACCGCAACCTTCGCCGAGCCCAGCACCTGGCGATGCTCGCGCGTGCGCATCTCGACCCGTCCGTGGAGGACTGGTCGCGGCAACAGGCCCGGCTCGATCGCTGGTGGGCGGACCACGCCGATCAGCTTGCGTTGCCGGACAGCCAGCCGCGATTTATCAAATTACCTCCTATCGGCTCCAGGCAACCCCAATCCGAACAGGTTCTTCTGCGTTTGAGGACAGCTTCGGATCGTTTTCATCGGCTGGGAGCCGCATTAAGCAACTGGGTACCGCTGCCCCCGACCGTGCGGAACGCGGGCCTCGTGACGGAGGCCCTGCTGGCCAGGCACCAGGAAACGCTCTCCGCAACCGGCCGAACGATGTTCCGGCGGCTCCTGTATCTGGCCGAGATCGGCCCCGTGCCGCTCGATCCGTTCCTGATCAAGTGCGTCCGCGACATGCGGCTCGACAACAGCCTCAATACGATCCCCACGCTGGTGCGCGCGCAGGGGCAGCCGACCG
>PWPN01000084.1 GCA_003557125.1 Phycisphaerae bacterium
CCCGAGTCCTGGAAGTATTTGTGGCAGTCCCCGTGGACCAGCCCGTATTCGGGATGGCCCTCCAGCACATCGACCTGTTTCTGCAATTTAAGCGGATCGATCCAGTAGTCGTCGCCCTCGCATGAAGCGACATACTTGCCGGTGACGTGCTGCCTGACCAGGCGTGAAGGCCGTTTGCCCTGCGAGTACTGGTTTTCTTCCTGGCAGATGGCCGTGATGAGCTGCGGATGGCGGGACGCGTACTCGCGAACGATATCGGCGGTGCGGTCGGTCGAGGCGTCGTCGTGGATGATCACCTGGACCCGGAAGGTGGTCTGCTGGGCCAGGATTCCATCCAGCGCCTGGCGGATGAACGGTTCGTGCCTGTAGGTGATGCAGGACACGCTGACCAGCGGCTCCACGTCATCGGGCCACTGCTGCTCGCTCAGCGGCACCGGCTCCGGCAGGAACGGATAATCGTCCGACGGCGCCTCCGCGTTCATCTTCGCGGGTGCATTCGAATTTTTCATGTTCTGTGTCATATCATCATACTGTGATGTGCTCATCATACTGTGATGTGCTCATCCGGTCATCCCGCCGGTCCTTGCTCTCCGCGAACCTCCTCCCGTTTTTTCATGAACTCCTCGCGGAGCATGGAGTAGGCGATCAGGTTCCGGAAGGCTCCCTCCTTGTAGACCCGCCGGCGCAGCACGCCCTCTTTCACGTAGCCGAAACGCTCGGCGGAACGGATGGATGCGGTATTGGTCTCCAGGATGCGCGTGGAGATGCACTCCAGCCCCAGCTCCATGAAGCCGTATTCAAAGAGCAGAAAACGCGCTTCGGAGACGAAACCTTTGCCGCGGTGGCGATCCTCACCGATCAGGCTTCCTACGTTGGCGTGGCGATTGACCAGGTCGATTTTGCTCAGGTGCACCAGTCCGATCAGCTCGCCGCTCTCCTTGAGCACGATGCCGAACCGGGCCGCCTTGAGGTCCTCATGATCGCGGATGGCCTGCTCGATCCACCGCTTTTCGGTTTCCGGCGAGATGTAACGTTTCATGGACTCCACCCCGCGGCGGTAGGTCTCGTCGTTGCGCCAGCGGCAGGTGATTTCGGCATCAGCGGGCTCCAGGGCTCGCAGGTACACATGGAACGAATCGTCAGGTTTGTTCATCTGCTGTTCGTTATGTTCAATGATGCTGATTCGGAATTCTCTTCGTAGATGGCGAGCCGGTCCAGGTCGAACGGTGCAATGAGCAAGTTTTCGCCCCGGATGTCGCGTACCGTGACGCTGCTTTGGATGGTGTCGATCATGCGTCGCAGCTCGCCGATATCGCTTCCGGTCAAGTAAAAACGCATGATGACCTGACGAAGTCCGCTGCGCGGCGGTATCGTATCGCCCCTGCCGTAGCGGAGTTCGGCGTCGATGACCCCGTCCATGCGCGCGGCTTCCTCGTAGCCGGTGATCTGTCCCACCGTGCCGCCTTTGGCCACCAGGCTCAGGGTGGCGCAGGGCTGCGGGAACAGCGGATTTTCGCGGTTGACGTCGGTCTCGCCCATGCGGCCGGTGAGCGCGTAGTCGACCATCATGTCGGAGTAGCTGATGCCGTTGAAATAGGCGGTGTATTTGTATATGGAGCAGCCCGGCGAACGCACCGCCGGCTCGATGATGTGGAATCCGTCATCGTTGACAAACGCCTGGAGGACGAAGATGCCGTTCTTGAAGCCCTGGTCCTGCAGCAAGGCGACGACGCCGTCGTTGAGCTCGCGCCGGTAGGCTTCCAGATGCCGGCCGGGGTAGATATAGACCTGCGGCAGAGGCATGGTGCCTTTCTGGTCGTAGTTGTAGTGGTAGTCGGCAAAGGCGGACATGCGGATCTCCCCGTCCTTGATGGTGTAGTAGGCGGCGATTTCGTCCCCCTGTATGTGCTTCTCGACTACGATATTCCCCTTGATCGACTCGGTTCGCGCAAATCTGCATGCCGCCAGGAGCTCCTCGTGCGTATGGCAGACGGTGATACCGATGCCGCTGCTGCGGTCGACCGGCTTCACGATGGCGGGCAGGGGGATGGTTGACGGATCCGCATCCAATCGGTCGGTGTAATCCGTGATGACGGGCAGGCCGCGTCGCCGGCACAACTCCTTGAACAGCTGCTTGTCGGTGCCGATTTCCCACTGGCGCCGGGTAATATAGAACGGCAGCCCGGTCTGCTCGCAGATCTCGAGCGCCTTGAACAGGCTGATTTCGTGCGCCCCGGCGTAGACCCCGTCGATGCGGTGGCGGCGGACCAGCGACACGAGGGTGTCGAGTTCGGTGGTGCTGACGTCCCAGCTCTCGTCGGCGATCTGCTTGGCGCGTGATTTTTCGGCCGGCAGGTAGTCGGTGACGATGACGCGGGCGCCCCGGCTTTTGGCGTAGACGACGATTTCGTACGACCCGATGGGTTTGCCGCCGAGTACGAGCAGGGTTTTGCCTTCGAAGGGGCGCGAAGTGTGCGAATCGTGAGAAGGGTGCAAATCGTGAGAAGGGTGCGAATCGTGTGATGGGTGCAAATCGTGAGAAGGGTGCGAATCGTGTGATGGGTGCGAATCGTGTGATGGAATCATTTGTTGAGAAGTGCTCGGATGGCTCATGGCGCGCTATTGATTCAATGTGCGCGATTGGTTCAATGTGCGCGATTGGTTCGAGGTGCGTGATTGGTTCGAGGTGCGTGATTGGTTCGAGGGGCTCGAAGCGCAGTTGAGCGTACGGAGAATGACCTCCGCTACGTTCTGCTGCTCGTCGGCGGTCAGGTCATGGTAGACCGGCAGG
>PWPN01000327.1 GCA_003557125.1 Phycisphaerae bacterium
CGATCGGCCGAGCAGGAGACTTTATTATTTTTCGCAAGATGAGAACCTGCGCTTGCAAGACGCGGCGGGTCCTCTTATACTATGGACCCTAAAGTATGGGTCGCAGCAGGAGAGAGTTCGTAGTACAGGGCAGCGCCAAGGCATCAGGATCAAGATCGGGAGCGGCAACGGCTGGACGTTCATTTTTGTGCCGCAAAAAGAGTATTCTGAAAACCCGAACAATCCATTGCGAAAACGGTAGACCAACCTCCCGAAGGCGAGGTGAAGGATGCCGTTTTGTTATTTTTAATCTCAATTGCATCGAACGGAACAACAGGTTATTTCTCGAAAAAGACCTGCATGCGACGGAAAACGACTCGGACAGTGTGTGTGGTGATGTCCGAAGCGTCGCGTTCTTGAACAAAAGAGTCATGCAAGCAGCAGGGGTTTGAAGCACTCCTCTTGTGCGGAGCGGGATCGGTTGATGGGTAGGTGAGACGCAGTCGGCTGGGAGGTGACGGCTATGCGTACACCGACCGGGGACCGTCAGTCGAACGGATGGCTCCGCGTGAGATTCCGTCCTGAAATTATTGTCGCGAAATTTGCGTCGCACGGCGCAACGGTTTTTATTGCGCCAGGTCATCGGGCAGTACCCAAACGGGACGGGCGCCCGAAACACGATGCGGCGATCGCTTGAGTCGTGGGCCGACCGGCGGTTTCGAGCGGCCCTTACGAAAAGGAACGCGCCAATGCTTCAGATGAAGGAAGTCCGGAATTTCGGCAAGATGGGGGATGTTCTCCCCCTTCCACCTCTGACGGGCATTCAGACGGATTCGTACGATCGATTTTTGCAAACGGGCATATCGCCCGAGAAACGCAAGGACGAGGGGCTCGAAGGGCTATTGCGCGAGGTCTTTCCCATCGAGAGCTACGATGGGAACATGCGGCTCGAGTACATTTCCTATGATTTGGGAATGCCGAGGTACACGCCCGACGAGTGCCGACAGCTGCGGCTGACCTACGGCATGCCCTTCCGCGTACGCGTGCGGCTCGTGCGCAAGGACGTCGATGCGATCGTCGAGGACGCAATCTACCTCGGCGAACTGCCCGTCATGATGGGCGGAGGGGAATTCATTATCAATGGCGCCGAGCGCGTCATTGTTTCGCAGCTTCACCGCTCTCCGGGCGTGGACTTCCTCAAGCAGCAGGCCGAGGGCGACCGGGCGCTGCATGCTTGTCGGATTATTCCCGAACGGGGCAGCTGGATCGAGATTTTCGTCACCAAGCGGGACCTGTTGGCCATCCGGATCGACCAGTCCGCCAAGATGGCAGCCACGACTTTCCTGCGTTCGATGGACTCGGCCTACGGCACGAACGAAGCGATCATCAAGGCGTTCTACGGCGACAAGGTCCGCAATGCACGGGTCGGCTCATTAAAGCCCGAGATGTATGTCGTCTCCGACGTGGTCGACGAGGATTCCGGGGAAGTCCTGGTCAAGGGCGGTTGCCAGATCGGCGACGCCGTCAATCGGATTCAGAAAAGCGGCCTCAAGACGGTACCGGTCATCGAGCGCGTCTCCGACCCGCTGCTCATGAACACGATCGCCGAGGATGGGACGCGGGATTACGAAAGCGCGCTGCTGAAGGTGTACACGCGCCTGCGACCCGGCAACCCGCCTCAAAAAGACAAGGCAGAGAAGCTGTTCGCGGAGAAATTCTTCGACGAGAACCGCTATCGTCTCGGTAAAGTCGGTCGATTTCGGCTCAACCGCAAGTTCGACCAGAACGTCAATGAATCCGTGATGACGCTGCGCGTGGACGACATCGTCAACTCGATCCGTTATCTGTTGCTGTTGCGTAGTGGTGAGACGTCCTACGAAGTGGACGACATTGATCACCTCGGCAACCGGCGGCTGCGGACCATCGACGAACTGGCGGCCGAAGAGATGCGCAAGGGTTTCCTCAAACTCCGTCGGACGGTCCAAGAGCGGATGAGCTTGAAGGATCCCGAAACGATCGGCAAGCTGAGCGAGTTGGTCAACTCCAAATCGATCTCGTCGAGCATCGAGTTTTTCTTCGGCCGCGGCGAGCTTTCGCAGGTCGTCGACCAGACGAACCCGCTCAGCCAGCTCACGCACGAACGACGTTTGAGCGCCCTGGGGCCGGGCGGCCTGAATCGCAAGCGTGCCGGCTTCGAGGTGCGCGACGTGCACATCAGCCACTACGGCCGTATCTGTCCGATCGAAACGCCGGAAGGCACGAACATCGGGCTCATCGCTTCGTTGAGCATCTACAGCACCGTCGATGAATACGGTTTTCTGCTCACGCCTTACCGGAAGGTGGATGACAAGCGCAGCGTCAATGGTGACATCGCGATGCTTCGTGCCGACGAGGAGATGCTTACCACGCTCGGGCCGCCCGAAGTGGTGGACTATACGACCGGCAAGTTGCACGAAGGGATGGTCATGGCCCGTCTTGACGGCGACTTGGCCATGGTCGACAGCAACGACATTCGTTACGTGGACACCTCCCCCAAGCAGACGGTGGGGGTGTCGGCGGCGCTTGTTCCGTTTCTCGAGCATGACGACGCCAACCGTGCCCTGATGGGGGCCAACATGCAAAGGCAGGCAGTGCCGCTGTTGCAGGCCGAATGCCCGGTGGTGGCAACGGGGATGGAACGGATCGTCCCTGAAAACAGCGGGATGGTCATCCGTGCCTCCAAGTCCGGAACGGTGACGGCCCTGGATGCCACGCGGATCGAGATCAACGGCGCGGACGAGTA
>PWPN01000159.1 GCA_003557125.1 Phycisphaerae bacterium
CGCAAAGCGCCGAGGGCTTGCCGATCTTCGATTCCTGCAGCGATGCGGTAGCTGCTACCGGCGCGGAGGCGACAATGATCTTCGTGCCCGCCCCGTTCGCTTCCGATGCGGCCATGGAAGCTGCCGAGGCGGGGGTACGGCTCATCGTGCTCATCACGGAAGGCATCCCCACGCAGGACATGATCCGTGCGCGCAAGTACCTCGACGACAAGGGCGCCCTGCTCATCGGGCCGAACTGCCCCGGAATCATCACGCCGGGCGCGTGCAAGATCGGGATCATGCCCGGCTATATCCATCGGGCGCCGTCGGACGGCTCGCGGAATGTGGGGGTCATTTCCCGCAGCGGGACCCTGACCTATGAGGCGGTCTGGCAGTGCACGACGCGCGGCATCGCCCAGAGCACGTGCGTGGGGATCGGCGGCGACCCGGTCAAGGGGTTGAATTTCATCGAGTTATTGGACCTTTTCGAACGGGACCCGCAGACGGACGCGATCGTGCTGATCGGCGAGATCGGCGGCAACGATGAGGAGCGGGCAGCCGAACACATAGCGGCCGAGATTACCAAACCGGTCGCCGCTTTCGTGGCCGGCCGAGCCGCCCCACCGGGCAGGCGGATGGGCCATGCCGGTGCGATCGTCTCGGGTGGATCGGGGGCAGCCGCGGCCAAAATCGAGGCGTTCGAGGCTGCCGGGGTAACGGTCGTTCAGAGCCCTGCCGATATCGGGGAGGCTGTGGAGAGGCTTCTGGGCGGTTCCTGTGGAGCCTGCAGGGCGAATGGACCGCCATCGTCCAAATGACGCAACCGTATGCCTAGCATAAGGTTAGAGATATTTCGCCCTCTCGTGCCGGATAAAAAAGATTGGGATGGATCCCGCTATTTGTTCCCGGCTGTTGCAACCGCATCCGATGAAAGTGGTAAAAACCAAGGGGAGATGTTGCGCATGGGAAGGGCCGGCTGGGCCATGAGGGCTCTTTTCACGGGCATCGAGGCACGCAATGCATCTTCCCGTCGTTGGCTGTGGGTATCGGGCCAACGAAATCGGGGGCGTGGAATACTTGATCTGCGATGGCAGGTCTGAAACAATCCAATGGAAGATGCGGTCTAAAGTGGGTTTTGAAAACACTGAAACAGGGTACCGGGCAGTGACGATCGGCGAGATCCTGCTGGAGCGGGGCAAAATCACAGCGGACCACCTCAAGGCGGCCAAAGCTGCCCAGAAAGGCCCGCACGATCGCATCGACCGGATTCTCGTGCGCCTCGGGTTCGTCAAGGAACAGGACGTCCTGCAAGTCGTTGGGGAGCAGATGAGCATCGACGTCGTGGACCTCAGCGAGGTCTCGGTCGACGTCGCGCTGCTCAAGCAAATGCCCACCCGCCTCATCCACAAACGCCAGCTTATCCCGATCGCAAAACGCGGCGACACCCTCCGGGTGGCGACATCGGACCCGTACGACATCGGTGCGTTTGACGAACTGCGCATGCTGACGGGGTTGAAGATCGAGCCGGTGCTGGCCAGCGAGATGGAGATCCAACGGCTCATCCGTCAGCACTTCGGCGTGGGCGGCTCGACGATCGACGAGATGATGACCGAGCACGAGGTCCAGGACGAAGAAGTCGAGCTGCTCAGCGAGTCGGTCGATGAGAACGGCGACCTCCTCGAGTTGGCCCAGGAGGCGACGGTCGTCAAGCTCGTCAACGAAATCCTCAGCGAGGCGATTCGCGACAACGCAAGCGACATCCACATCGAGCCCTACGAGCATTTACTGAAGATCCGGTACCGCATCGACGGCGTCCTTCAGCAGACGGCGGTCCCGCCTCAGATTCAACGGTTCCAGGCGGCGATCATCAGCCGTATCAAAATCATGAGCAACCTGAACATCGCCGAGAAGCGCCTGCCCCAGGACGGCGGGTTCAAGGCGCGGATCCACGGCCGCGAGATCGACTTCCGTGTCTCGATCATCCCGACGGGGTACGGCGAAGGCGTGGTCATGCGTATCCTCGACCGCCAGTCGATCAACCTGTCGCTTCAGCAACTCGGAATGGACGACGAACTGCTCAGCAATTTCGAATCGCTGATTACCCGGCCGCACGGCATCATCCTGGTGACGGGGCCGACCGGTAGCGGTAAGACGACGACGCTTTACGCGGCGCTGCATACGATCGTGTCGGACAAGATCAAGATTCTGACCGTCGAGGATCCGATCGAGTACTACCTCGACGGAATCAACCAGGTACAGACGAGCGAAAAGGTCGGGCTGACCTTCGCGCGGGCGCTGCGATCGTTCCTGAGGCACGACCCGGACGTGATCCTCGTCGGTGAGATTCGCGACCGCGAGACGGCCGAGGTCGCCATCAATGCGTCCCTGACGGGCCACCTCGTGTTCAGCACCCTGCACACGAACGATTCATCGGGCGCACCGACACGGCTGCTCGACATGGGGGTCGAGCCGTTTCTCGTTTCCAGTTCGCTCGAAGGGATCCTCGCGCAACGCCTTGTGCGCACCGTATGCAAACATTGCAAGGAACCCTACACCCCGGATTACGAGGCGCTTCCCCCGGACCTCGGCCTCGAACATGGCCAAAAGCTCTACCACAGCCGAGGATGCCGCGAGTGTCGCCATATCGGTTATAAGGGCCGTCTCGGTATTTACGAACTGCTCATGATCGATGACGAAGTCCGCGAGTTGATCGTCCAGCATGCGACGGCCGGCCGCCTCCGTGAGGTTGCGGAGCGTAACGGCATGCACCTGCTCCGCG
>PWPN01000212.1 GCA_003557125.1 Phycisphaerae bacterium
ACACCCAAAGGCCGAAGCGCACATCCGAAAACAAAACCGTCAGGTCTCAACGTGCTTGCGCTGCAAACCGTCAAGAAAACACGTCTGTGAGCTCATTTCTCAAGCCGCGCCGCGGGGCGTCGGTGCATTGCTTCTATACGCTGTGATAGGGATGGCAGGGAAATATCCGATGAACTCGAGTCTCCTCCTCTTCGGGCAGAGAGCCGCTCTCGATGGATCACATCAGGGTGGCCGGATACCCGGACCCCGGCCGATCACCCAAAGCTTTTCCTGAAGAAGCCGCCGCGTAATCGAAAAACCGGCAGGGCAGCTTCGTGGACGACCGCAGCGTCCAAGGCGACTGGTTGAGGGCCTTATCTCCCATTGCAGCGAAGGACGACCGCAACCGTTCTGAGAAGGATCCCAAGATCGCCGAGAAACGACACACGCTCCGCGTAGCGATCGTCATGCTCCGCCCGCGTCCAGAACGGCAGCTGGCTACCACCCGATATCTGCCAGAGACCGGTAATGCCGGGCCGAAGCGTAAAATAGCTTGATCCTGCGTAAAGTGGACGCTGTTCCGGCAGCATTGGACGCGGGCCGATAATGCTCATGTCGCCTTTCAGCACGTTCCACAGCTGCGGCAATTCGTCGAGGCAACTCGCGCGTAGAAACGCACCAAACCGGGTAACCCGCGGATCATGGGAGATCTTCTGGTTGCGTTCCCATTCCTCGCGTTTGGCCGGATCCGCCTCGAGATGCGCTTCCAGCAGAGCGTCGGCTTCCGGAAGCATGCTGCGCAGCTTCCAGATCATGAAAACATCGCCGTTACGGCCAAGCCGCTTCTGCCGGTAGAAGGGCTGTCCTCCGGAGAGCGATACCACGACCGCCAGGACCGCCACCACGGGAACCCAGATCGGCGATGCAACGATCACCAGGAGAATATCAAGAACGCGCTTGCCATATGACGCGTAGACACCCGCCGGCGCAGGCGACAGCGACTCAGGTTTCGATGGTCTTGCTTCTGGAAGAAGGAACTGAGTCCGGCTCGAATAGATTGTCAAAACAGCCCCCCGCTTCTCGTAATCCAACACGCAGACCGCCTGTTTCGGCTGGTTCACACAGTCCCGTGAAGCTAACCCAGTTCCGCTCAAGTTTGTACCAGTTTCTCGACGAATGTCTGAAAAAACCGAATATGTCCTTGCGCTTGGCACGCATCGCGTGCATGGCACACGTATTCCGTGCGCATCCGGGAGCGCCGTTCGAGAGTTCGCAACTCAGGGAAGAAACCACCGCCTCTTCTGCATCTGTCGGTTCATAATGTGCCCGGGGGCAGACGACAGGTGGCGAATCACTCGCGCTTGGGCGCGGTGCGCGCGTCACGCGGTCGCGTCGCGCAGGAGGTCGATCAGGTAGCGGCCGTAGCGGCTTTTTCCGTAGGTGGCGGCATGGGCGCGCAGGCGGGCGGCGTCGATCCAGCCGGCGGCGAAGGCGATCTCCTCGGGGCAGCCGACCTGGGTGCCCTGCCGGTCCTGGAGTGTGCGGACGAAATTGCCGGCGTCGAGCAGGCTGCCATGCGTGCCGGTATCGAGCCAGGCATAGCCGCGGCCCATGCGCTCGACCGTGAGAGCCCCCTCGGCGCGGTAGCTTTCCAGCACCGAGACGATCTCGAGCTCGCCCCGTGCTGAGGGAGTAACACTTCGGGCACGTTCGGGGGCGGTGCCGTCGAGGAAATAGAGCCCGGTGACGGCATAGCTAGAAGCGGGCCGTTCAGGCTTCTCGATGATGGAGATCACCTGGCCCAGCGGGTCGAAGGCGACGACGCCGTAACGTTCCGGATCGGCGACTCGGTAGCCAAAGACCGTTCCGCCCTGCGGCTGGGCGTCGGCGGCGGCCATCAGTTCCGGCAGGCCGTGGCCGAAGAAGATGTTGTCGCCCAGCACCATCGCCGAGGGCGCGCCCGCCAGGAAATCCTCGGCCAGGATATAGGCCTGCGCCAGCCCCTCGGGCTTCGGCTGGACGATCCAGGTGAAGGAAAGCCCCCACTGCGCGCCGTCGCCCATAAGTCGCTGGAACTGAGCTTGGTCCTCGGGCGTGGTTATGATGGCAATCTCGCGGATGCCGGCCAGCATGAGCACGGACAGCGGATAGTAGACCATCGGCTTGTCATAGACCGGCAGGAGCTGCTTCGAGACGCCCAACGTGACCGGCCAGAGGCGCGTGCCGGTGCCGCCGGCGAGGATGATGCCCTTGCGGGTACTCATGATGGTGCTCCCTGCAACTCGACTAAATCCGCGGCGAACCCATATGTCGGTCGGGCTTGTCGGTCCCCCAGGTGGTCTTGATTGACAACCCATCCAGCCGCGAATCGATTAGGCGGCCTGTCAGCGTAGTATCGTCACGGGTCGGGGTGCCGATGATCCGATGGGACAACCCCGCTCGCGGGAAAAACACGTGGAGGAAACCCGCCCAGCTGACGTAAGGGCAACCGACGAATTGGAAAGCGCCCAAGAGCGGTGGATTGGTGCGCCACGGTCTATCTCGTCCCGCAGGGCATCGGCGTGGTCTTCGACGTGGAGCCAGCCGCGCACGATCTCGCCTCGTCCGTAGGCCGGGATCGACAGGTCGTTCAACGAGTTCAGGATCAGCGCCGCCGTTCATGCGACGCCCCGCGCCACCTGCGACTGAAAGCTTCATGCCCCGGCCTCGTAGATGAAGGGCGAGTCGAAGGCGTCGAACGGCACCGCGGCGGCATCCTTGGCCGACAGGATCGGA
>PWPN01000332.1 GCA_003557125.1 Phycisphaerae bacterium
CACGCTGACCGCCGAGGACTGGTCCATCGTGCGCCTGGTGCGGCGCGGTGCGCGCTCATCACCGCGCTTGCGCGTAATCGAGGTCGAGATCTCCGAAGGCGGCCGCGCCGACCACGTCTGGACCACACAGCATCACATTCGCGAAGGCGAATGACGAGCCGTTGCCACGCAGTTCATGGGATCCCGAACATGAGTGCTACACACCTTGCCCGCTCACTCCGGCGCAGTCCCCTCTGGGGTCTGCTCTTTCTCACGCTCGGTTCAGGGGCGCCGAGTACCGCCGTCGCTGATGGCAATTCGTCCGATCTCACGCAGCTCGTGAGCACCGACTACAATTGTCACGAGTTCCTCATGCTGGTGTGCTTCAAGCTGGTGTGCACACCGCTGGGGTGCTCCATGGAGCGCGCCAACGATATCTCGTACTACCTGCCCGCCTTCTTCATCGAAGTGATCCGCAGCCCCGGCGACTCGATTCTCGAGGACGGTGGCTCACCCGGCGGGCCCGAGCTCGGGACGGCGATCGATCTCGCCGATCACTCCCGGGGCGCGGAGTACGGCTACGCCTATGAGGTGCGCATCTGGGATATCCGCGAACTCGTCGAGGCGCTCCTCGACAACATCTGTCTACCCTGTGCGTATGCTTCGGCTGGTATCGGCGTCGGCACCAGTGGCGTGCACTTCCAGGACGAACGTCGCATGGGCAACGTTCCAGATGACTGGGGCGGTGGTCTCGATGCCTTCGCCGATGCCATGCAGGAAGTGTCGAGTTACATCAATGCCTACATGAACATGCAGGCCATGGCCGAAGCCATGATGACCTACGGGAACATGGTCATGGGTGAGATGACCCTCGGCGATGCGCAGCAGGTCTCGGGTGATTCGGACTATGACTTCTGGTCCACGGACAAGGCCAACCCACCGGAGGACTCCGACACGGAGGAGCGCCCCGCTGACCAGGACGGTGGCGCCGGGTGGATGGATGACGATGACTCAATGGACGAAATCGGCATGAGCCGGGAGGAAAGCCTCGGGCGCAGTGTCGCGGAAGGTAATGAGGCGTGTATGGGGGTGGCGGACGTTCATGACATCATGACGGATCTCGGGGATATCACCGAGGAGGCGACGGGCGGTTTCGTGCGCCTGATCTATACCAGCGAGATCGACATCTTCCACTGGCGCACGGGCTGCCGGGATTTCGGGCGCATCGCCGATTCCCTGCGCTGCATCGCCACAGGCACCGGCGGAGAGTCCTGCATCGGTCACTGGGGTCCGCTGTACCCGCGGTCGTACATGGCGCATGGGGGCGCGGCCGTGACCTCGGCGCTTGCCGCCTACCGCGCATTGCACATGGCTGACGAGATGGGCCTGTTCGATGAGTCCGACGATGACGCGATGCCCGACGTGTTCACCGACGGGATCCGGATCAACAAGAGCACGAAACTGCAAGCCTCCCTTCCGGAGGTGTCGGACTGTTTCAACCCCGGGGATCGGGACGACATGGAGATGACCCGCGCCACGGGATACGACAAGCTCGACGTGGAGCAGCAGGCCGTGCGCTTCGGGTACATGATGTGGGTGCCCGACAAGTGCTGCCTGACGGACGACGAATTGTCGGAGGCCTGTCAAGGCTTCTAGTGGAGGTGCCGTGGCGATCTGCCCGGGCGTACCCAACCAGCTTGAGATGCCCCTGGTCGATAGGCTGCCTGACGGCCGGCCTTCGGTTGGGGCCGTGTTCTCGCCCTGTGAGCGCTACCGGTACCGGCTATGGCGCTATTGGCAGGTAGGCGTCGCGCCGGTGACCTGGGTACTGCTGAATCCATCGACCGCCAACGAGATGGACAATGACCCGACGGTGCGCAGATGCCAGCAGTGGTCGTATCGCTGGGGCGCCGGCGGCATCGAGGTCGTGAACCTGTTCGCATACCGTGGCACGGATCCGCGTGAGATGATGGTGGCCGCTGCCCCGGTCGGCCCCGACAACGACGCGGCTATCATCGCTGCGGCCTCCACAGCCGATCGAATCATCGTGGCCTGGGGCGTGCACGGCGGGCATCGCGACCGCGCCGCGGCCGTGGAGTTACTGCTCGCCGACTGCCCGGCGGACATTTTCTGTCTTGCGCGGACCGCCGGCGGGTTCCCCGGCCATCCCCTGTACCTGCCGGCCAGCGCGACGCCGATCACTTATCCCCTGCCGGCCTCCTCCCCCGGGTTGCGGTCCTGCAGCGAGTCGGCAGGCTGAGCCGACCGTTACCCTTCTGGAGCGCTGAATGTCGAGTTTCGATCTGCACTTTCCGGCCGGTGTTGTCGTCAGCCTGCTTGAGCACAGCCTGGCCTCTGACCGGCGAAGTCCCCTGATCCAGTCAATGGAGGACCTCCCGCCGCGCGAGATCCCGGTCGCACTGGCGTTGATCGCCGACGACAACGGTATCTACCTGCTCGGCAACGGCACGCCGGCGTTGCCCGACCCGGAGAATGAGCACATGTTTCTGGCGGCCTGGGCCGTGGAAGCGGACGGTCGGGACATGATTCCGGACGACGTCCATGCGGTAGTCGAGGGCGTATTCGAAGCGCGTTCACGGGTTTTCTTCTTCACCGGCGAGGCGCTCGCGCACATCGTTGAAGGTTTACCCCGGGAGTCGGAGCCCGATCGGGCCCAGTATCTTCGCCTCACGGTGCGTGATGCCCAGGTGGAAGTTCCCAACCGCCGCTGTGTGCCGGCGGGACGCGTGCCCAATGTGAAGCGCCTCGAAGAG
>PWPN01000352.1 GCA_003557125.1 Phycisphaerae bacterium
CCCTCGTGTCGCAGCCGTCGTGCCTCGTTCAGATACGTACCCAGGATGGCGTCGGCCTCGAGCCGGGCATCCGTTTCGATCCGGGCCGCCTCCGCCAGGGCTTCGAGCTCGACCCACGTCACGAGCAGCCGACCCTCCGCCTCCAGCGCCTGGGCGACAGGCGTCGCGAGCCGTTCGGGCCGTCCGATCCGCTGAAGACCCACGTCCACGATCCGGACACCGACGCGCTCCGTCGCGAGGTTGCACCGTTTCAATACCGGCTCCAGCAAAGGCCAATCCGTCGGTCCCTGAGCGTCGATCGTCCGGGCCGCAGCCGCGACCCAGTCGCTCAATGCGTGCGATGCGACCGCCTCGTCGAACGCACTTGAGACTACGTCCCGCAGCATGTCTTCCACATCCGTGCCATCCGCTGTCGCTTCCAGGAACCGTTCGACATGTTCGGGTACGACCCGCCAGCAGAGGTAAGGCTGCACCACGATCGGTTCATGGTTGCCCGTGAGCATCGCGCGCGGCTCGAATTCCACGAGCCTCACGCGTCCATCCA
Organism: Phycisphaerae bacterium; assembly: GCA_003557125.1. Lineage (GTDB taxonomy): Bacteria > Planctomycetota > Phycisphaerae > UBA1845 > PWPN01 > PWPN01. Next base: position 545 of record PWPN01000352.1, read on the forward strand.
CGCGGGCGACGGACTGCCAAGGTTTTTTCATATACAGGCCTGACTCGGTGATCGGGCCGCGCACGATGCGGCCGAACTGTGTTACGACAACCATCCCTGAGTCGCCGACGAGCACCAGGCAACGCATCCCGATGACGGCTGCGAGGAGTGTCGCCGCAAGAACGGCCACCCATCCTTTCAGAGCTCGGCGGGGACGCCTCGGCCGCGGCAGAAGAGCATGTTGCCATTTCATTGGCCGCTCTCCTTGTCCGCGGTATCGCGTGCCGGTTGCGTGCCGGGCGACGGATCGCCCGACTGCTGGCGCGTAGCCATCACCTGCTCGATAAGTTCGCTGACCGTCTTGCGGACAGCCGGGTCGAGCAGTCTTCGCCGGGCCGGAGCGGGGGTCTCGGCGATCAGGTCGACCAGCAGTCGACGTCGTGTCTGGTCCGGGTCGAGCGCATAGGCTTTCAGGTTCGCTTCGACCCGCGCGTGGTGCGTAAGGGCCGCCTCGATCGTCGCCTGTTTGTCCTGGACGGCCTCGGCCAGCAGTTCCGCACCGCGCCGGCGGGCGTCGGCCAACCACCAGGCTGCGTTCGTTCGCGCCTCCGAGAGCATGGCTGCCCGACGCACCTGGACCTCGGCCAGATCGTTCAACCAGCCGACCGACTCTTGTGCCGGATCGTCCGACCATGGCTGGACCTCGTCGAGCAGAACGCGCGTCACACGCAGCCCGCAGTCCTGTGCATCGAGCTTCTGCTGGAGGATGTCACGCGCCCGCTCGGCCAGCGCACCGCGTTGCGGGCCCGTCACTGCCGTCATCGCCACACCGGCTACGAGCTGCCGCAACGCCGACTCGCCCAGGATGCTCACGAGGCGATCCGCATCGGCATGACTTGAAGGCCACGCGTATGGATCGTCCACGACGTAGCTCAGCCGAGCCTGCACCAGAAGGGGGTAACCCGGACTCAATGCCGTTGCAGTGCCCGGTGCTGCCTGGCGCGCGCGGTCGTCCATCTCGTTCAGCCACAAGTCCCCGCTTAAAAAGAGCCCACCCCAGGCGGCAGCGTCCCTTTCGGAAGTCTCTGACGCATCTATGGCACTCCTTCCGATCGGGACCGTGCGTTCGGCTCCGGGCGCGATGCGTTGGACCCGCTCCAAAGGCCACGCGGGCCGGATATGCAAACCCGAGTCGAGCACCGACACAACGTCTCCCATGCGCGACACCACAGCCACGTACCCGGGATCGACCCGCACCGCCGACAGCCAGAGACCTGCCATCGCCGAGCATGCCATCACCATGACGATCCACGGCAGGTGTCTGCGAAGATTCGTCGCTGAGCGTGCGACGGCGTTCGCGTTATGCCTGATCCGCTCAGCCGTCGCGTGCCCCGTTTGTGTTTCCAGCCGGGCGGACCCGGGGTCCGACGATTCTTTCGTGTCGGACCTGTCCCGCCCGAAGGCCACCGCACCGATGAGCGACCGTCGGGGAGGGCGTTGACCGTTGGCATGAAACGCTCCGACCAGAAGCGATATCAAGTCGGCCTCGGCATGGGCCGCCAGTACCTCGCGCGCCGAATCTGGAATCGGGATGCCCGCGTCTTCGAGAAACTCAGCCGTTCCGATGAGGACGTGAAAAGGCCCGACCCGACCGTCGATGCCTTGATAGGGGATGGCGTGCCAGTGCGTTTCCTGGTTAGTGTCGTCAGCCTGCTGAAGTGACAATCTGTGTGCGGTTTGGGGTGAATCCCCCCCTGCGCCCTGTACTTGGAGCGCATTGTGCAACGCTTGCGCCAGGCATGTGCTATCCGGCCAATCCGCACGGGCCGCCAGTGCCAGGACCTCCGTCGCGCTGACCGCAGCCAACGGCTCCACGCGGCGGACCGTCAGCGGGCCGACGGGTCGGCCGTCGAATGCCAGCAACTCCTCGGCAGGCAGTTTGTGCTCAGGCACACCCATGGCCGATTGTTTGCTCCCTTCCCCGCCGAGCAGTGCAGCCCCCTGTTTCGCTTGCCCGGCATTGGGCCATTCTAATCCTGGCCGGGATCGGTTACAATGATGGGCGAGTGCAAAAGCGCCGCAATTCAGGAGCAGGGCACCGGGGAGTGGTCCGATAAAGAGCATGTCGAAAGGCGGCCGCCCGTCGTTGCCGATGGTTGAAATAATGCGACACGTCCAGACACCGTATCCGGTGCACAGCTTGGCCGAGATCGCCCTCAGC
>PWPN01000344.1 GCA_003557125.1 Phycisphaerae bacterium
CCCTACCTGGCCATTCTCGAACACGAGCTGCAAAGCAAAGGCCTCCATGTCGAGCGGGAAATTCCGATTCCCATCGTATGGGACGGTGTCCGGCTGGACGTTGGATTCCGGGCCGACCTGATCGTCGAAGGTGCCGTCATTGTCGAGCTGAAATCGGTCGAAAGACTCGCACCAGTCCACTCCAAGCAGCTTCTCACGTATCTGCGAGTCGCTGACAAACAGCTGGGGCTTCTGATCAATTTCGGTGCGGCATTGCTTCGCGATGGAATCCATCGTGTTGTCAACGGGCTTGAAGAATAAGAAAAGATGGAGCTCGGCAATAATGACACTCGCTAGCATGCTACAAAGTTCTTGCGAATTGCAGGGCGTGGGATCATCGAAGACGGTCAGGGATGCGACAACTGCACGGTGACGAAGGCGGCGGCGATGGCGACGAGGCTGAGGATGATCCCGCTGACGATCTGACGACGGCGGCCGGCGCGTTTGTGGCGGAGCCATGCGCGTGTCACCGTTTCCAGGCGGGCGCGGTCATCGTCGCCCGGCGATTCGACGAACCGCAGATCGACGCGCCTCTCCTGCCAGCGGTCGAAAGAAACCTCGCCGTTCCAGATGCCTTCCAGCAGATCCTGCCACCGCACGAAGACGACCGTATCGAGTCGGCCCCGGACCACGTCGCGGTCCGCATCGTCCAGGTCGTTCAGCGCGTACCACCGCCCCGACAGGCCAACCGTGTCGAGATACGCCTCGACCCGTGAAGCCTCCGGCCCATGCCGATCGCAGACGACGCCGATCTGTTGCGAGGATTGCGCGTTCTCTTTCATATGCCACCGTAAAGGGACCAGATGTTGTACGTCAGCAGCAGGAGCCCGACGATGCCGGCTGCCCCGGCGTAGGGGAAGACGCTCGCGCCCACGAGCCAGGCAGGCCCGTCGTAGCGGATGAACGGTCTCGTGCCCATGAGCATCACGACGCCCGCGGCGTGGATCCCGATGGGCAGCCAGAGGCTCTGCGTCGTGGCGAACGCGATGCACAGCAACAGGCCGAGGACCAGATGGCCGCCGAACGTCCAGTAGCGTTTGACGCTTCGTACGTAATGGGCACCGGCGAAGATGACTGCGCCGACGACGATGGCGGCACCGAGCGGCAGGTCTTCCATGAGGTTCGCCAGGAGCACAGCCCGGAACAGCAGCTCTTCGACGAAAGCGACCAGGAAGGCCATGATCGGTACGCCGACCAATCGTTGGACGAGTCGTGCGGGTTCGTTGCGCACGCGAAAACGCACGTTACCCGAGGCTGACCAGGCCAGGTACATGAGGCTCAGGTAGAGCACAGCCACGGCGAAGCCATGGACGAGTGCCCAGGGTTGACCGTCGAGCGGAAAGAACGAGGCATAGTACGAAAGGGGGGATTGGCCTCGGATCAGCGGGTAACCGATCAGCACGAGCGCGAAGGCGGACTGTGTGGCTGCCCGGTTGTAGCGTTTGAGATGGCGCGGAAGGTGGGACGGGTTGATCCGCACCTGAAGCGGCAGGCCCGCGCGCCAGAGCAGGATACTTTGCGTGCACCACATGATCAGTGGCACGACCAGCAGCAGAACGAGTGCGACCATGTGTAAAGGCCTCGTTTTGGCGTGCGCCGGGCGCGCTGCCCCTTACGCGTTGCGGACGTATTCGTCGGCCACGGCGATGCGTTCAGCCATGGGCGGATGATCCTCGAAGAGGATGACTTCCCACCGCGGCGGATCGGGATCGACCAGGTTCATGCCTGTCAGTTTGCGGAAGGCAGTGCGATAGGCTTCCGGGTCGTCGGTGAGCCGGATGGCGTCGCGGTCCGCCTGGCGTTCGAAGTAACGGCTGATCGCGTTGGATACCGGCGCGATCGCCAACGGCAGGACGGCCATGATGAGGCCGACCTGTGCGAGGCCCGCCACGGCACCGGTCCACTCGTCGGCAGGGGCGCCGGCATAGGGGTTGAGCCGCCACCAGATGGCAGCGACCAGCACGGAGCTGATGACCGCTGCCAGGCCGATCGACTTGGTGATATGGCCTCGAATGTGATGCCCGAGTTCATGGGCGAAGACGACGGCGATCTCGTTGTCGCCGAAGGCGTTCAACAGCGTGTCGGAAAGGTAGACGCGTCGGGTCGATCCGAGGCCGGCCAGCATGGCGTTGGCCTTCTTGGTCTCTTTGCTGAGACCGAGGTTGAAGACGCCGGTCACGGTCATGCCCGCGTCGGCGGCCATCTGGCGCAGCCGTTCGTTGAGCGACGGGCGATCCAACGGCGTCGAGGGATAAAAGAGCGGCAAAATGACCAGGGGAAAGATCTTGGCCAACCCCACGCTGAAAAGCATCACGCCGATCCACAGCCAGACCGCCCACAGCGCGCCGGAATACCACAACAGCGCATACAGCCCGGCGACCAGGATCGCGCCGAGTACGATGCCGACCAGCCAGGTCTTGAACTCGAAGACCAGCCAGGCGCGCGGCGTCTGGTTGGTGAGGTCATACGCTTTTTCGAGCAGGTAGCCGCTGTAGTAGCTCAGGGGCAGGCCGACGATGACCAGCCCGCCGAACATGACGAGCCCGGCGATTCCCAGGGCTGCCCAGCGCGAGGCGATGTGCAGGTCGAGCCACGCGGCAAAGCCCGGCGCCAACGCCAGCCAGATGAGCCAGTAGAGCAGGGCGATGCTCAAATCCGCCAGCCGGACCGCGCGCTTGGCCTGGTGGTACGGCGCGACCTGCTCG
>PWPN01000298.1 GCA_003557125.1 Phycisphaerae bacterium
GACTACCGGATCGAGGGGCAACATGCCCAGATGCTCGAATCGGTCCGCAGCCTGGCGGGTGCCTTCCTTTTGGCCCTTGTGGTCATGTACGCGATCCTGGCGACGATCCTGGTCTCGTATACGCAACCGCTCATCATCATGGCCGCCATACCGCTCGGGGCGATCGGGGCCGTCGCGGGCCATGCGCTGCTGGGCTATCCGTTGACGATCATGAGCATCTTCGGGCTGGTGGCCCTGTCCGGCGTGGTGGTCAACGATGCCCTCGTCCTGCTCGATCGGATCAATATCAACCGTGCGGCCGGGGAGAACGTTTTCGACGCGGTCCTCAATGCCGGCTGCATGCGTTTCCGGGCGGTTATGCTGACGACGGTCACGACGACCGCCGGTTTGAGCCCGCTCATGCTCGAGCGATCGACGCAGGCCCTGCCGCTGATCCCGATGGCGATCTCACTGGTGTTCGGTCTGATTGCCGCGACGGGGTTGACGCTCGTGGTCGTGCCCGCCTTCTATATCGTGGGGAACGATCTTTCCGGTTGGCTGCGCCGACTCGGGGGATGGCTGATTCCTCGAACCGCGCCGCCTGCGGCCGAAACGCTTCGCTGAGGATGCGAATCTGTGCTAGGATGCGGACCAGAAGGCCCGCTCCGATACGAACAGGCCGGCGGACATGACCGAGGCGCTTCCCGGCCGATGCGTCAAGGCAAAAGGGTGCCGAGGCAATGAGGGCGAAGGCATGACGGCTAGGCGAGTGGGAGTGTTGCTGCCGGTGATCGCTCTGACGATCGTCGGGTGCGAGGCGCCCCATGGCTCGATCGGCGAGATCCTGGATCGCCAGGCGCAGGCGATAAGCCGGCTGCCCGAGGAGGATCGTGCGCGTCTCTCCGATCGCCGTCTGCCGAAAGACATCGCCGAGGCAGGGGCCGACACCGAGCCGCTTCCGCCCGGCGTTCTCGATCTGGAGGGGGCACGGCGAGTGGCCCTGCGCGGCAACCCGGACATCCACGCGGCCGAGGCCCGCTTCGAGGATGCGCTCGCGCGGATCACCGAGGCGCGTTCGTTCTACCTGCCCGACATATCCGTGACGCATTCTTCGAATCGCATCTTTCAGACCCCTAACCGTGTGACGCGCCTTCCCGGCCAGATCGGTGGGGCGAACCTGCCGGCACTACCCGCGAATCCGACGATTGTCGATTGGTTCAACGTGGTTCGCGGCCCGCTTTTCGGGACGCCCCCGTGGGGTCCGACACGGATCGAGACCGGCAGCCATAAACCCTTCAGCGAACATTCGACCGCCTTGGCCGGTCAATGGCTGATTTTCGACAGTTTCGTGCGTGAAGCGCGGCTGTTGAGCGCCCAGCACGGTTCGCGAGCCTCGGCGATGGCCTTGGCCGACGTCCAACGGCTGATCACCGAGGCTGTGGATCTTGCGTACTACCAGGTGCAATTGGGTTATGAACAGCTCCGCATCGCCCAAAGCGACGAGCAGTTCGGTCGCGAGCAGCTCGAGCTGGCCCGATTGAACAAGGAAGCGGGCAAAATCACCGAGGCCGACGTGCTCAATTTCGAGGTGCGCGTGCGTGCGGCACAGGCCAACGTGGTCGCGGCGCGGGGTGCGATCGATACGGGCCGTGTGCTGTTGGCCGAGCTGTTGGGGCTGCCTGGTGCGAACCTTGGCGACGAGATCGAGCTGGTCCCGCTGCAGGAAGAAACCGAGCAGGAATTGACGCCCCCCGATGCCGACGAATGGATCGTCGAGGCGATGGAACTGCGGCCGGATCTGGCGTCGGCCGGTTACATTCTCGCGGCACGCTCCGAGAACATCGTGATGGCGAAGGGGCAGTTCGGGCCGGAGATCGGCTTGCAGGGGACATGGGGGTTTGAACGTCTTCACAACATGCGTTACGGCGGCGAGGATCAGTCTTCGGCCATGGGCGTCGAGATGCGCTGGCCGTTGTTTACCGGGGGGTTGCGGACCTCGCAGGTGCGCCGCGCGCACGCGCAATGGTGGGAGGCGGTCGAACTGCTCCGGCAGAAGCGATTGCAGGTCAGCTCCGAAGTGCGTCGGGCCGTGGTCGACGTGGTTAACGCCCAGGAACAGGTCGAGCTCCAGAGGCTGAACCTCGTTTCGGCCACCGAGAACCGGCGCATCGTGCAGACCGAGTACGCCGCGGGCAAGGCGTCGCTCGTCCGCCTCAACGAAGCGCAACGCGACCTCATTCAGACCGAGGCGGAGCTGGCGACGTCGCGCATCCGACTTCGCCTCGCATGGAGTCAGCTCTATTCATCCGCGGGCTATTATGTGCGTGAGAATGCGTCCGAGGCCGATGAACCAACTGCCCCTGAAAGGGGCTTAAGTGAATAGCCGGGGGTGCACGTCCCCCCAGGCCATCCCGTATCCGTCAAGCCCTGAAAGGGCGGCATACCTGCGACATGCTATGAAAGTATCACGCCCTTGCAGGGCTTGGATTTTTCGGGGGAGCATTTCGACCGGGGGCTGCGCCCCCGTCTTTTGTCTATCGCCCCTCCGGAGCGAGGCTGACGACGGCCATTGAGATTGCACTGGCGGACGAGCCGTCAGTGGCACCCGGTGTGAGCGATAAGGCAGATCATTGCCCTGCCCTGCATTTGTTTTCTCTTCTCCGCGTCTCTGCGCCTCTGCGTGAGGTTCTCTTCAATCAAACCGCCCGCTTCACTGGAGGACACAGAGGTACCGTCGGGAAATAAGAAGGGAA
>PWPN01000161.1 GCA_003557125.1 Phycisphaerae bacterium
ATCTGGTTATGAGCGGTGAGGACGAGGATCCCATCAGCGCGCTCGAACTGTTGGCCGGCACGGGCGACACGCGGCAGATCGACCTGGAAGATTCCGACATCGATCTGACCATGGAAGACTCGGATATCTGAACGGAGCGACATCTGAACGCAGAGGCATGTGTACGCAGCGATATCTGAACGCAACGACGGCACAGGTCGCATATTGTGCTTCAAGCGGCACGAGATGTCCACGCCCTCAGCATGTCGCAAAAACCGTCGCGAGCGATTATCCGTTGGCCATACGGATTACCGCAGTTGAGATAGGATTTGAGATTTCAGATTGGAGATTTGAGATCTGGGATTTCGGATAGATTTGAGATTGCAGATCTGAGATTGCAGATCTGGGATTTCAGATTTGAGATCGCAATTTGAATTCCCATTCCTATCAACCTCTTCTTGTCTCAGGCCTTGTTCACCCCATAGAATTGCATCGACATTACGCTTGCTTGCAGTGCATTGCGCGCACTATTGAGGATGTCCCCCATGGCGACAGCTTCGGGATCTTCGGCCGCTTTCGAGGACGCTGCGTACTACGATGCGCTGATCGACTGGCCGAAGCGCCTCGCCCGCGAGGAACCCTTTTTCAAAAAACTTTTCGAGCCCATCGGCGTGCGTCGCCTCCTGGACGCCGCTTGCGGGACGGGGCGACATGCAGCCATGTTTCATGCATGGGGCATCGAGGTCGAAGCGACCGACCTCAGCGCCGGGATGATCGAACTCGGCCGACGCATGTACGGTGAGTTGCCGACTCTCCGCTGGGTGCAGCGATCCTTTACGGAACCGACCGCATCGCCCGGCACCTTTGATGCGGCTGTCTGCCTGGGGAATTCGCTGGGGCTCGCTCAAGAGCAGGCCGATCGCGATCGGGCCTGTGCGTCGCTGTGGGACGCGCTGCGGGGCGGAGGCCTGCTGATCATCCAGGTGCTTAACTTGTGGCACTTGCCGGACGGGCCGACGCAGTGGCAGAAATACGTGCGCGTCGAACGGGGCGGCCGGGATCACGTCCTGCTCAAAGCCCTGCATCGCACGGGCGATCGCGGCCACGTCGACCTCGTCGATCTGCACCTGCTCCCAGAGGGCGGCATCGCCCACCGCATCGAGCCCGCCTGCTTTGCCGGGATCGAAGCCGAACAACTGTGCGGCCGACTACGGGAACTCGGGGCCGAGCGCATCACGTGCTACGGCGGTTACGACGGTTCGCCCTACGCGCGTACGACCAGTGCCGACCTCATCGTCGTGGCGCACAAGCCGACGTCGTCCTGACTGACGGCGTCCTGACTGACATCATATTGACTGACATTACCCTGACAGGCAGCGGTCCAAGAACGTCTGAACATACGGCGCACACCTCGAAGTGACGGACCTGAGCCGTGCCGTCACGATCGTTCGCCCGCGAGTGCCAAAACCGCGCAGGCTCCAAGCCTGCGGCTCGTTGGACTTACGAATACAGAACGCGAAGGGGCGGCAGCCCGTCGGAGTGCTCGGTCGATCCGCACGAAGCCGGGTCCGTCGTGAGTGCGGCCCCCGCGGCGCGGGACTCGGCGATGCGATCCCGGAACGCTTTCCATCGTCGCGCCGCCAGATGTTTGTAATCGCCCTTCTCGGCCAGGACAAAATCGCTGTCGACAGCCATCACTTCCGTGTAGCGGATCGAGTAGTGCTTGCAAGACTCCATCGCGCCGGGCTCCTCGGGGCGCACAGCCTCCAGACGACGGTTCGAGTTCTCCCGGTCGCGCGCGAGAAATTCCTCGCTGCACGCCTGCCATGCGTCGGCGTCCATCCGTTCGATGTCGTCGCACAGCGCGGCGTACTCGTTCGAACAGGGAAAGCCCGCCCGCGCGTTGACGAACCAGTGAAAGCTGCGTTGTAGCTTCTGAATGAAAAGCTCCGTCGCCGGATCGAACGTGAGGCAGGACCCGCAAAAGTAGTTGTCCATCGCGTCCATTTTGCGGTAATCGATCAGCCCGCCCAGGCGGGCGATCGTGTGGCTTTTCGTGCCGGCGAAGGGGAAGAAGATCGCCCACCGCATGCGCCCCGGGCGCATCCGGGCGACGAGGTCGATCGTCTCTTCCATCATGGCGCGGCTCTCGTAGGGCATTCCGAACATGAGAAACGCCGAGGTATGAAGGCCATATGTGTGACAGAGATCGAATGCGTCGACGATGGCCTGGTTGCTCATGGTCCGATCGAGCACTTTACGGCGCATGGCGTCGCTGCCGGACTCGACGCCGAATTTGACGATCATGCAGGGGGATTCGGAGAGCGCGCGGGCGAGCGGTTCGCTGAAGCTCTGCACGTGCGCATTCAGAACATAAGGGACGTCGATCCCGGCATCCGCGTACGCGTGGGCAAAGTCGATGCACCAGCGTTTGTCGAGCGTGAAGAGATCGTCGTCGAAGATGAACGTCTCGATGTACGGATGGCGTTTCTTGAGCTCGCACAACTCGTTGAGGATGCGCTCGCGGCTGTAGCGTCGCAGGTACCCGCGGCGCGGATGGCCGCCGTCGGCGAGGTACCGGTCGGTCACCTCGTGATTGAAACAGTAGCTGCAGCGATATGGGCAGCCGCGCGAGGTCAGGATGCTCTGCCAGCCGTTCTTGTGACGGAGCATGTGCGGCAGGTCGAAGATCGCGTAATCCTGGGGGGGCAGCTTGCCGAGATCGGGGTAAGGCCCGAGCGGGTTGACC
>PWPN01000134.1 GCA_003557125.1 Phycisphaerae bacterium
ACGGGCGATATGGCGCGGGGTGGTGACGTTCGCGAATATCCGCGTGCCGGTGAAGTTATACTCGGCCGTCAGCGAACAGCGCGTGAAGTTCCACCTGTTGCACGACCAGGACGAAGTTCGCCTGCGTCAGCAGATGGTTTGCGACCTGGAAGACAAGCCCGTTCCCCGCGAGGAACAGGCCAAGGCGCTGCACGTAGGGGATGAGCGGTTCGTCTTGGTCGAGCAGCACGGCGATCTGATGGAGCCGGTCCTGACGCTCCGTCAGTACCTGCCGGGTGGTTAATCGGCCGCATCATGGGTAGATTTTTTTATTTATATAGGCTTACGACATGCTTTGAATCGTTCCCCGCAGGATTCGAACCTGCAACCTTTGGCTCCGGAGGCCAACGCTCTATCCAATTGAGCTAGGGGAACCGCGAAACCTCCCGGCCCATCGCCCGGTGGCAAAGCCCATCAGGCAGACCGTTGAGAGATGCTCCCATTATCCGTCCCTGCATTGGCCGGTCAAGCGCATGAATTCCCACGTGGTACGCGAATCGGCCTGCTGGCTTCATTCCGCTGACGGCGGAAGCCCATCAGCGTGTGTCTCTTCAGGAAAACGGCAACTTGCCCGTCGGCTGGGCATACCTTGACGGGTGAGACGCCCGTACCACCCTGCCAGTAAGCTATGCCTACGGCGTGCTGTCCAGCGCGCTGGGATCCCACTGGCGGTCGGCCTGGTCGCGTTCCAGGACGCGCAACTCGGGCGACTTGAGCGAGACGATCGCATGGGGCGGCACGGAGCGGGTCAGGAACACGGACCCTCCGACGATCGCCCCTTCGCCGATGACGGTCTGGCCACCGAGGATGGTCGCATTGGCATAGACCGTCACGCCGTCGCGGACCGTCGGGTGACGTTTGTGGCCTCGGATGAGCCCTCCGCGCTCGTCCTTGGGGAACGACAACGCGCCGAGCGTCACGCCCTGATAGAGTTTGACGTAGTCTCCGATTTCGGTCGTTTCGCCGATGACGACGCCCGTCGAATGGTCGATGAAGAAATTCTTCCCGACGATCGCACCCGGATGGATATCGGCACCGGTGACGGTATGGGCCCACTCGGTCATCATCCGCGGCAAGAGCGGAACGCCCATCCGATGCAGCTCATGGGCGAAACGGTAGACGGTAACCGCCAACAGCCCGGGATAGGCGAGGATCACTTCGTCCGTATTGACGGCGGCCGGATCCCCGTCATAAGCCGCCTGGACGTCCCCGGCAAGCTGTTCGCGGATGATCGGGATGCGTTCGAGGAATTCGAGCGTCATCGTGCGTGCCTTGGCATCGCAGGGCCTTTCGCCAGGTTTCGTTCGGCCTTGGCGCTGTTCGAGGTAGCACAGGGCCTGGTCGATCTGTTCATAGAGCTTTCGGCCGATGCACGGCAGCAGCTCGCCGACGTGGTAAACGACGTTGTTGCGGGTCAGGTTCTGTCGGCCGTGATAGCCGGGATAGGCCAATTCCAGGAGCAGCTTGAGAATCTCGATCGTTCGGGCGCGGCTCGGAAGAAAGGCCTTGTCGATGTAGCAGGTTCGTTCGTGCCGCAGGTAGCTGGCCACGATGTTATCGACCATTTCGGGCAAACGCTCGCCCACTTGAAATCCATAGGCCATGGTGGGTGCCTCCTGAGGGCGCTGGGAATCGCGCATCCGCGGTGTTCGTTTTGATGTTACCTGAATTTAAGGAAATTTCGGATCAGCCGTCGGGGAAGCGGGGTCGCGGTGCCGCGTCTACGCGCAGCGGCCGTCCCCGCGCAGACACAGACACGCGCGGGGGAACAGGCCGTGGTCGGCAACCGATAAGGGCGATTGCATGGGCGTGCCGCCTCGTTCTATCGAGATGTCCCATCTCATCATTCCTATAGTATACCAAGTTGGCGCCGGCACGGTACACGGTAATATGGCCAAGCCAGGGCGGCGGCCGGACTTATCGGGTGGAAAACGGGGCCCTGCCTCTGAGCTGCGACCGGGAGATCTTCGGATGCGAATCGGTTATTTCGACTGCTTCAGCGGTGCCAGCGGGGACATGATCCTGGCTGCCTGCGCGGGGGCCGGCCTGGATATCGAGCAGCTGGGACGCGACCTGGCCGGGCTGGGGCTCGCCGATTACCGCATCGAGGTCCAGCCTGTCCGAAAAAAGGGCCTGGCTGCCTGGCAGTTCGACGTGCAGCTGACGCCCGAGACGAAACAGCCTCACCGCCACCTGTCGGATATCCGTCAGATCCTCGACCAGGCTCGGCTGCCGGAAAGCGTCCGGAGGCGGGCCGACCTGATTTTTACGCGTCTGGCCGAGGCCGAGGCTGCGGTCCATGGAACGACGATCGATAAAGTTCATTTTCACGAGGTCGGTGCGGTCGATGCGATCGTGGATATCGTCGGCGCGTCGCTGGCTGTCGAGCAGCTTCGGCTCGAACGGATCATCGTTTCGCCGATTCCAACTGGAAGCGGGACAGTCGACTGCGATCACGGGACGATGCCGGTTCCCGCACCGGCGACAGCCGAGCTTCTCAAGGGGGTGCCGCTGGCGTCCTGTGATGAGCCGGGCGAGCTGATCACGCCGACCGGGGCAGCCATCCTGACGACATTGGCCTCGTCGTTCGGGCCACTGCCGGCCATGACCATCGATCGGATCGGCGTCGGCGCGGGCCGCCGCGAGGGGGTGACGCGCCCCAACCTGCTTCGCCT
>PWPN01000198.1 GCA_003557125.1 Phycisphaerae bacterium
CCAACTCGAACATTTCCGCCTTCCGTCCGCGGCTGACCAGGCCGTGCATCATGTGCGCCATCGACTTCAGCCCGGAACGGAACTCGCCCGTGCGAAGCGCCCATGTGATCGGCTCCGCAAGCGATGAGAACGTGGCGAACGGCAGAAGCCCGATGCTCTGATACATGTTCATCCATGCGAAGATCGTCCGCATGGCAGTCGGCATGGACTGGTAGTTCCCCGTAGCCACGGCCACGGCCAGCTTCATCAACTCAATGTCGCGCTCGTTCGTTCCGTCAGATGCCGCGCGCAGCATGTTTTCCAGTTTCGTCCGGCCCTTCGGGTCAAGATCAGGGCGACCGAAAAGCTTCTCATACTCGCCCTTCTTCACTGCCGCCGCCGCATACATCTGCATCAACTCGAACGGGTCTTGCGGGATGAAGTCCTTCATGATTGCCGCGGACTCGTTCGGCAGGGTGCGGCCCTTCAGGAAGTTCGCCTTCGGGCCGAGGCTTCCGGCAAGGTTCATCTGGCCGACGATCAGGGCGATGCGCCACTGCTCCGCGCTGTATTCCGAGTACCTGTCCTGAAGCATGTCGAGCATGGCTTCCTTGGCTTCCGCCTCGGCCTCCATCTGCTCCGCGATCCGATCCTCAAGTTTGGCAGGGTCTTGCGCATCTCTCTGCCGGCGCTGCAAGTCCATCCGCTTCTTGCGGGCATCCTTCCACTTGTCGATGAGGCCGTGATCCGCCTGGCTCAGTGCCGCCTTGGGCCTTGTCTCGCCTTCCGGCGTGGACTCGACGGCGCTCTCAAGGCCGCGGATGATCGCGCGAATATCCCGTTCCTGCGCCTCAGTGTCCGTGTTGTCGCGGACCTCGCGCTCGAATACCAGGTCATAGACCTTCTTCGCCTGCCCCTCGAATTTCTTCGTGTCTCTGGCCGCAAGCCGCGCGTCATACATGGTGGGCAGGTGATTGCTCGCATACCCGACCTCAAGGCTGGGACCGTTCGGCCCCTTGTCCGTCAGGTAATACCATATGTCGTTGCTGATCCGGCGCAGTTCGCTTGCCGCGCGTCTCGCCGCAGGCGTGGCGTCCGTCACGTCCTCGCCGCGCAGGATGGCGTTGATCTGCTGAAGGCGAGCCGGTGTCAGCGTGGCGCGGCCTTCAGCCTGCGCAGCCTTCTTCATCACCGCGTCGATCATGTTCGCGTAGCGGTAGTATCTCTGGCGATACTCCTGCTCCCAGATCACGCCGGAAAACTCGCCCTTGCCAGGGCGCTTTCCCAGAACGCGGGCGATGTTCTTCATCGCGTCACGGGCTTCTGGCGTGGCCTGTCTGTCCGCGACCCTGTGCATCACCGCGGCAAGGGTGTTGACGAAGTGCTCCTTGATACCGCGGGCCTCGACTTTCCCCTTCCGCATCATGTCCATGATGTTCGACGGAAGTGACTGAATGGCTTCCTTTGCCTCCGCGAAGGCGGCCCTCTCCGACGCTGACAGGCTTTGCCACGCGCTGCCGGTTGGAGCGTCGAGCAACTGCCGAACCCCGAGGTTGGAATCCAGTTCCGGAGGCTTGGCCGCGGCGTCCGGGCCGAACTGCGTAATGCGGCGTATCGCCTGCTGAAGGTTCACCATCGCCGAGGAAAACTGCGCCAGATCGACACCCTTCGGGAACGTCATTGCAGCACGCAAGTCCTGGCTGTCCGAATACGCCCAATCGCCCTTCGTCAGGAACGCCTGCGGAAGGTCGGATATGGCGGCGACCTGTTTCCCGACCATCGCCTCGAAGGCACGGGCGAACATTTCTGCGGGGTCGGTGAAGTATCCGTTGTCGCCGTTCATCTCGGAGAACGCCTTGGACGACCTGAAGTAGTTCGACCAGTATTCCTCCGGTGGCAGTCGGCCTTCGCGCATGTCCGTCAGGATCTTCTGTGCGCGAACGGCCTTCGGCGTCGGCTGGCCGTCAGCGCCAAGCTGCGCGCTCTCGACCTGAAGTTGCAATCTCAGGGCGCCGATCTGCGATCCGTCGCCATACATAGCCCAGATGATGTGAGCAAAGGCATCCGTCAGGTGCCTCTTGCCGGAAAGGCGCGGCTGATGGCCCTTGGTGATCGACCGCGTGAGAAGCCCCTGAAGCAGAGGGGCGTCAGACACGGAAGCCATGTAGTGATCCAGCGCATGAGCCCATTCATGTGCGAAGCTGTTGGACATATCCGGCAAGTGGATCGTCCGGTCGGCATTTTTCCCAGAGTAGGAGAACATGCCCAGCGCCCCCTTGAGCCGCCTGCCGCTGACCAGGGACAACTTGATCGGCTTGCCGTCGATCGGAAGCCCGATGGCGTGCTCAGGAATCGCCATGACATGCGCAAGCATCTGAAGGTTGCGGTAGGCGTTGAGCAACTGGTCCGTCGCCTTTCGGATTGAAAGGTCAGTTCGCTCGACCTCCACCTTGCGGCCAAAGCGGTTCTTCTTCCGGATCGTCTTTGTCGGAACCTCGACCTCGATACCGAAGGTCTTTTCAACGGCCTTCTTGACCGCCTCGAACTGACGCTCGATCGGCAGGTTAACGGCCTCTGCGGGGTCCAGTCCGGCCGCCCGGAAGGCGTGATCGAAAACGGACGCCCGGTTGGTGTAGCTGAACTCAAGGAACGTGGGTGATAGCCTGCCTCTTGGCCGGCGCCCGACACGGGTGGGCGCGTCAAACAACTGCTGCTGGTCGTCGCCAAACAGAGG
>PWPN01000199.1 GCA_003557125.1 Phycisphaerae bacterium
AGGCAGCCTACGATTTCCTCGTACGGTCAGTCGATGCCTGTAAGCAACGCGGCATCACCTGCCTGATGACCAACCAGCTACAAAGCAATGACACGCACTTTAACATCAGTGGCATCGGGATCTCCTCGCTCGTCGACACCCTGATCGCGCTAAGCTACGTCGAAAGAGACGGGCAGATACTCCGGGACCTTGTTGTCATAAAATCCCGCGGCACGAACCATTCGAATCGGCATCACCTCTTTCAGATGACCGGCAACGGCATTCGCGTCCGCCCAGTCGAAGAGCCGGGAGGAGTAACCCGATGAATGCTCATGACTTCTCGAAGGGCGCGATTCCGGAAGGAAAGCCCGATACCGGATCGCCTGCCGTCAGCGTACTGAGCCCGGCCAAGTACCGGTTACGCCTGTTCATCGCCGGCAGCGAGCCGAACTCCCTCATCGCACAACGGAATATCACCGAAATCTGCTCGGCCCATTTCGACAACGATTACGAACTTGTTATCATAGACGTCTTCGAGGACTGCATGGCTGCGCTTGAGGAAAACATCGTCGTGACCCCGACATTGATCATCGACCGACCCGAAAAAACCCGAATTCACGGCAATCTTCAGGACCACGAGACGGTACTCACGCGATTGGGTTTGACATGAGCCAGGAGAAGCGATCCTACGAACAACTTGAAACCTCCTTGGCCGATGCGATGGACGCCATTCGGGCGATCCAGGTCGGCCAGACGGACGCGATTGTCTCGAATGGGAACGTCATGCTGCTGCGCCTTCGCGAAGTCGAGAAGACGCTGCGTGAAAGCGCCGAACGATTCCAGGCGATCGCCGACAACCTGCCCCTTTTTCTCTGGGTTTTTGATCCCGAAGATAAAAACCATTTCGCCAACAAAGCATTCCGGGAATTCTTCGGCGTCGATGCGCGGGATCTGTGCGACGGAAAATGGATCGACCTGATTCATCCCGAAGACCGGGCCCGCATCCACGCCGAATTTCTAGCCGCCGTCCGAGATCACCAGGCGTACCATACGATCGGCCGTGCGCGTCGCGCCGATGGCCAGTGGCGATGGATCGAGTCCTGGGGAGAGCCGTATACCTCAACGACCGGCGATTCCCGGGGCGTCATCGGTACCAGCACGGACATCACCACGCGCATACGCTCGGAGGAGGCGCTGCTGCGTCTGAACCAGGTGCTCGAACACAAGGTATCCGAGCGTTCCGCCCAGCTTCGGATGCTGAGCGACGTGGCCAGGGCGGCCAACGAGATGGATCAGCGGGACGCTGCCGTTTCATATGTTCTCCGACGCGTCTGCGAGCATGCAGGCTGGCTGATCGGCCATGCTTTTCTACGCGATCCGAACGATCCGGAAGCTCTGACCCCCGTAAAGAGCTACTTTGATGCGACATCCCCTCACATTGTCAATGCCGACTACACGACGGTCGATTTGAAACCTCGCAAGGGGGAGGGCCTTGCCGGACGGGTTTACGCCACGGGGCAACCGGAATGGTTCAGCGAGCAGTGCGCACCGGCCCGCAGCCGCTTGAAAGCAGGCGAGCCTATCGGTTGCCCGCACAGTGCGTGCTTTCCGATCCTGGCCAGCCGCGACGTGGTCGGGGTGCTCCTGTTTTTCGGGAATCATCCGGTCCAGCAGACGACGCTGAGCGACGAAACGATGACCATCGTCGGCAGCCAGCTCGGTCGGGTCATCGAACGGGCTCGGTTCCAGAAGCAGATCTCGTCGGCGCTTCTGACCCAGCAACGCAGCATCGCCTCGACGCTTCATGACTCGATTTCCCAGCAGCTCGTCGGAACGGCCATGTCCATGGAACGGATCGCCCAGCAGTTGACAGAAGCGCGTCGCCCGGAGGGTTCGGCCTTGCAGGGCCTGGCCGAGGAGATCCGCAAGGCCCAGCGCAGCGCCCGCCTCACCTCGCGCGAACTGTTCCCGTTGGGCGATGAGCCCGACGCGCTTTGCATGGCCTTGAGCAACCTGGCCGATACGATCCGACACGACCATCACCTCGATTGCACCTTCGAATGTACGGGGGAACTTGATCTGCCGACTGGTGACACAGCCGCCCATCTTTACTTCATCATCCAGGAGGCTGTCACGAATGCTTTAAGACATTCCAATGCAGGCTCGATCGCCATCAGCGTTAAAACCGAGGGCAATACACTTACGATGGAAGTGCTGGATGACGGCATTGGGATTCCGGAAAACATGGTGAATAGTGAAGGGGCTGGCATACGCATCATGCAATACCGTGCTATGATCATCGGGGCAACTCTTGAATTCCAGTCCGTTTCTACCGGAGGGTCTCGGGTACGGTGTGCGTTAGAATTGGAGAAACACCATGGCAGCACCTGATACGGAGAAAAAATCGCGCGTCGCCAGGATTCTGATCGTCGACGACCACCCGATCATGCGGCAGGGCTTGCGTGATACGTTAATAGGCCAGCACGACCTGGAGGTTACAGACGAGGCGGAATGTGCGCGCGCCGCGATGAAAAAGCTGACCACCACCCAATACGATCTGATCATCCTCGACCTTTCCTTCCGGACCGGTGCCGGTGGGCTCGACTTGATCAAGGACATTCGCGCCCGGGATGACCAGACGAAGATTCTCGTCTTTTCGATGCATGACGAAATGCTTTATGCCGAGCGCGTCATCCGTGCCGGCGCGCAGGGTTACTTGAACAA
>PWPN01000319.1 GCA_003557125.1 Phycisphaerae bacterium
CGCCTGTCGCATCCGTAAGCATGACTCCGCCGACTGGAGCGTCGACGACGCCGCAGCGCAAGGCGCTCCGCGAGGCTGTCAACCAGGTCGTGGGCCAGATGCTTTACGCTCCGATGTTCAAGATGGCCAGCGAGAGCCCCTTCAAGGGCGGCTTCGGTCACGGCGGGCGCGGCGAGGATATTTTCAGGGCTCAGCTCGACATGGAACTCGGTCGGCGTGCCGCGACGCGCGCGAGCGGGTCGTTGAGCGATGCGTTGTACGAACGGCTGGTCAAACACGTGCGATGAGCGCGGGGATTTCGCTGTGGACATGATGCACACGGACAAACTGGCGCGTGATCTCGTTCGGCTGTTAGCCGACCTGTCAGGGCTCTACGGGCAGATGGCGCTGCACATGCGCCATAAGCTCGATGCGATGAAGCAGGCGGATACCGATCGGGTCGCATCGCTGACCGCCCACGAGATGGCCCTGGCCGAAAAGGTCAGGCAGCGGGAAGGGTTGCGTCGGCAGTTGACTCGGCGAATCGTCGAGGCGCTCGGAATTGTCCAGCCGGAGGATCGCCCGCTACGGCTCGTCGAATTGGCTGAGCATCTGCCCGAACCTGCACGCAGCCAGGTGCTCAGCGTCGCGGCCGGTCTACGCGAGCGACTGGGCGAGATCCGCAAGCTTCAGGACACGACGAAACTGATTACCGAGCGGATGCTCGAGCACATTGCATCGGTGGTCGAGGCGATGACCTCGTCCGTAATCGGCGGTGAGACCTATGCGCGCAGCGGCGTGTCGCAACCGAGCCGCGCGCCGCACATTTTCGAGGCGGTGGGTTAACCATGGGTCTGATGAACGGCGCATTGCAGGTCGGGCGTAGCGCGTTGCTCTCTTATCAGAGCGCGCTGCACGTCATCGGCAACAACGTGTCGAACGCGGGCAGCGCGTCCTACACGCGGCAGACACCCGTGCTCACCCCGTACCAGGGGACCGCGCTGCCGGAAGGTTTCCTGTCCGGCGGGGGCGTGGCGCTGACGATGCTTCAGCGCAACATCGACGAGTCGCTCGAGGGCCGACTGCGCGTGGCCATGGGCGACCACCAGGAAGCGCACATCCGCCAGCAGACGGTCAGCCGGATCGAGTCCGTTCTCAACGAGCTGTCCGACACAGCCTTGTCTTCGCTGCTCCAGGAGTTCTTCAACTCGTTTCAGACGCTTCAGAACGCACCGACGGACGTGGCTGTCCGAGGCATGGCCCTTCAGGCGGGCGACGCGGTCGTGCGCGAGATCGGCAGGCAGCGGCAGGACGTGCTCATGCTGCGCGACGAGCTTAATGGGCAAGTCGCCTCGATGACGACGCACGCCAACAAGCTCGCCAACGACATCGCGGCGCTGAACAAGCGCATCACTGCGGCCGAGGGGTCCGCGGAGGGGGGGGCGAACGCGCTGCGCGATCAGCGCGACGAGCTGCTCCGCGAGCTGAGTACGATCATCCAGATCCAGGTGCGCGAGCAGCCGGGCGGCAGCATCAACGTCTACGTCGGCAACGAGCTGCTCGTTTCCGGCGGCATGAACCGAGGCCTTACCTGGACGCTCGAAACGGTGGGCAATGAACCGCGGGCCGTCGTGCGTTTCGCCGACAGCCAGCGCGTGCTCGTGCCCCGTGGCGGAAAAATCGCCGGCCTGATCAGCGCGCGGGATGAGCACGTGATGGCCCACGTCGAGGCGCTCAACAATCTCGCGCAGGTGCTCATCGGCGAGGTCAACAAGGTCCACGCCGTCGGTCAAGGGCTCACGGGTTTCACGCAGTTGACGGGCGCGTTCCATGTGGAGGACCCGGATCGGGCGCTTGACAGGGCGGGCCTCGCGCTCACGCCCCAGAACGGCTCGTTCGTTCTCTATGTGACCAACACGCAGACGTCTCCACCGTCGCGGACGGCCACGACGATCGCCGTGGACCTCGACGGCGTCGGCAACGATGAGACGCTGTCGACGCTGGCTGCGAAAATCAATGCCGTGACCGGGGTTACGGCCGAGGTCACGACCGACTATCGACTCAAGCTCACCGCCGACCCCGATCACGAGATCACCTTCGGCGAGGACAGCTCGAACGTGCTGGCCGCGTTGGGGCTCAACGTCTTTTTCGTGGGCAGTTCGGCGGAGGATCTGGCGGTCAATCCGGACCTCGTGAATAACGTGGATCTGTTGGCTGCGTCGACGCAGCATGCGCCGGGCGACGGCAGCAACGCCGGGGCGCTGGCCGCGTTGAGCACGACGGCGCTTCAGAGTCTCGGCGGCCAGAGCGTCATGGATTACTACCACACGCTGGCCACGAACATCGCCGTCAAAGGGGCGGCGGCGGTCGCCGAGCTTGAAGCGAGCAACGCGATCGTGCTTTCGCTGTCGGCTCAACGCGAGTCGATCAGCGGCGTGAACCTCGATGAAGAAGTCATTGCGTTGATGAAGATGGAGCGTGCGTTCGGGGCGGCGGCACGGTTCACGACCGTGGTCGATCGTCTCATGGATGAAGTCCTGGCGCTGGTGAGGTAAAGGCCGGGCACGTGAAAGCGAGCAGATGAGGAGTGTCCGCACGGTGCGGGCGCATCGAAGGTGTGAGGTGACCATGGCGATTACGTCGATCAACGTTCATCGCATCAGCCACAACATGTTCACGTTGTCGCTCCTGGAATCCCTGCGCTCGAACACGCTCAA
>PWPN01000318.1 GCA_003557125.1 Phycisphaerae bacterium
AAAGGGAGGTAAGTAAGATGGGACTTTTGGCGTGGGCAATTATCTTTTTCGTAGTGGCGATTATTGCGGCGCTGCTTGGCTTTACGGGAATCGCAGGCGCTGCCACCATGATCGCCCGGGTACTGTTCTTCATTTTCATCGTGCTGTTTTTGGTTCTGCTTCTGTCAGGATTGTTAGCGGGACGGGGTCCACACCCATGACGTCATGAGCCCCAGCCCATAATGGGAACCGGTGTCTCGACATCCGGTACGGAAACATGTGAGTACGGTCATAGGAGAACTACATGAGAATGATTCACGCGAAACGCCTGATACCGTTGTTAATGATTACGGCTATGGCAGTAACCGGATGTCCTGAACGGCGTGTGACCGTTTCAGGTGCCCACTGGCAAGAGCTGACCGTGATATCTCCAAGAGATGCAACGGTCGAACGTGGGAGCAGGGAGACGATTACAATTGAAGTTCGCCGTCAAGGGTTCCATACTCCGGTGACTGTGTCGTTATCCGAACTGCCAGCCGGTATTCAGGCAGACCGAATGTCTCTGAACACCGGAACAAATTTGGCTACTTTCGTAATCAGGGCCGACGAAACTGCCCCTCTTGTCACAGGTCATGCGGTACGGGTGACGGCTGAGGCAGAAGGAATGCGTGCACATACGCATTTCACGTTGGATGTGAAAGAATGACCGCGGGATACATAAGGAGCACGATCATGATGAAGCGGATCTTCACAGTTATGTTGGTTGGGCTGATGGGTACCCTCGTTTTAGTCGGCTGCGAGCGCGAGGGGCCCGTAACGGATCGTGGAGCCCATCTTCAGCTCCAGGAGCCCTCCGACGTCACCATTACCCGTGGTGAGACGGCCGAGGTCACGCTGCGCGTTCGACGTGAACGTATCGATGACCCGATTCACATTTCGTTTGACGATCTGCCGGATGGGGTGAGCGTGGTGGACGGCCCGAGAGAACTTACCGGAGATGAAGGAACGTACATCCTTGAGGCTGATGAGGACGCCGATCTTGTCGAAGGGCACATGGCGTCGGTGACGGCCCGCGGGCCCGAGGATCTGAGCCATACGCAACATTTCCAGATCGACGTCGAGGAGCAGGAATAACACAGCCGATCGGATGGTATGCAGACTGTAAGCTGACGGCAGATAGACAACTGTGAAACTCAAAGGGTTGGCCATTGCCCTGCAACGGGTGATGGCCAACCCTCATGCATTCGTAAAATCTCTTGTGATTGCGATGATGGATTGACGGGCAAGATGCCCGTCCCACCCGTTAAGATGCCCAGCTCAGTTAGGTGGTACGGCAAACAGGGCGGTACGGCAAACAGGGCCGTACGGTAAACAGGGTGGTACGGGCGTCTCGCCCGTCGGGATGTTCCCTTCAAAGCGGACTCGTCCCCGGAAGATGACACATCCGGCAAGCGGCAGTGAATCAGGCTTGGATGACACCTTCGCGGATCGCGTAACGGGCGAGCTCGACCCGGTCGTGGATGTCGAGCTTGGCCATGAGCGATGTCTTCTGTTTGTCGGCTGTCTTATAGCTGATGCCCAAGAGCGAGGCTGCTTCCTTGAGGCTCAACCCTTGCGCGAGAATGCGCAGAAGTTCGCGTTCGCGCGGGCTCAGGGCGCTCAGCCGACTGTGCAACGGGGTGGCCAGTCGGATCTGTTTACTGTCGACGACGAGCCGCTTCATGAGAAGGGATGAACAGTGGAAACCGCCGGCCGCCACGCAGCGCACCGCCTGGGCGAGCGATGCGAGACCGTCGTGCTTGAGGACGAACCCGTTGGCTTTGACGCGAAGCGCCTGGTCGAGGTAATCGTCGTGCGCATAGGCTGTGAACAGAACGAAGAGTGTGTCCGGCAGGCGGGAACGGATAATCCGGATGGCGTCGAAGCAGCTCGCGCCGGGCATGTCGATATCCATGAGCACGACAGCCGGCTTCAGTTCGATCGCTTTGCGGATGGCCTCGTCAGCGTCTGAAGCGGTCCCGACGACCTCGATCCCCTGCTCGGTATTCAAGACCGCACTGACGCTGTCGCGCACCAGGCCATGGTCATCCACCACGAGCAGTCGGATGATCTGACCGTCACCGTTCACGGATGGATCCGGCTGGGCCATGTCATATCCCTCTTTCGCTCGACGAGCTTAACTAAGCTAAGCGAGAATTTCACCAACGCAGCCCCTCAACCCCCATGATGAGCTCTATGGGGTTCAATATCGACGCTTGCACTAGAAAATGTCCCGAGCATGATACTATAGACCTGTCTCCAGCGCGGGACGAGGGAAACCGTGTCAAGATGTTGAAAAACCCACTTTTGAGCCTGTCGGCCCAGCGTTTCAGCCCAGGCAGGCCCATCCAGTACCCGTTCGAGCCCCTCAGCCAACGCCTCGGCAGACCCCGACGGGACCAGCAGGCCGGTCCGTTCCGGGGCGATGAGGTCGCGATTTCCGGGAACGTCGGTGGCCACGATGGGCAGACCTGCCGCCATCGCCTCCAGGACGGCATTGGGCAGCCCTTCGGTCCGTGAGCCGAACAGAAAAACGTCGCCGGCTGCTAAAATTTCGGGTACGTCCGAGCGGTTGCCCAGCAGATGGACCCGTTCGCCGAGGTCGTGCGCCCGGATGAGCTTCTCGACCTGCGGCCGATACGCCCCCTCACCGGCCAGGACGAACCGCACCGCCCGCCGCTGTGACACCTTGGCCACGGCCCCGATCATCTCCTCGAAGCCTTTGACCGGATCGAGTCGGCCCGTCCAGACGATGAGCGCTTCATCGTCGCCTGCGCCGAGTGCCCGGCGGTCCAGGGGAGCAGCCGAGGCGAATCGCGTGACATCGACCGCACCCCAGACGCACCGCAGCCGGGAGCGGGGGATGTGTGCTCTGCGGGCGAGATGTTCGCAGACGGAAGGGGAGTTCGCGATCTCGCAGCGGCAGAGCCTGCACGTCAGATTGTCGAGCGTCAGATGCCAGCCCCGCTCGCGCTCGACGGTCTGGATCTCGCAAAGAATGCGCGAAACGGGGACGCCCGCAATCGGGCCGACGAGCCGGGCCGCGATGTTGGCGTGAAAGAGCAGGGCGTGAAGAATGTCCGGACGGCGCCGTCGGAGGTGCAGATACAGGCGCGCCAGTGCGCCGACATCCCAAGGCTGACGCGCGTTGCACGCTTCAACGGTTACGCCCGCCTCTTCGAGCTTTTGCCCGATCGGCCCCTTGTCGGCCAACGCGATGACCTGGACGTCGGCCCCCGCGGCGAGCATCCCCGTCGCCAGTCGGTAAAGGTGCAACGGCACACCGCCGACCTCAAGATCGGTGATCACATAGGTGATCCGGGGCGGCCTACTCCCGGCACTCGATTCGGGACTTTTTTCAGGGCAAACAGGCAACAGGCTGCTCCTGTCGTGGGCCCTCGTTCAGGGCGATGGCATCTTCCGACGGACCGCCCGTATGGGATCAAAAGGCTTTCCAAGCTTTGCCTTTCGGGCTTTCGGGTACTGCACTTCAGGATGCCAGGACTGCGCGGACGTTGCCTTCGTGCCGGTCGAGCAAGGCCGATGCGGTTTGCAGATCCACGTTCTTGAAATGCATGACGATGGCTGCCTTGACTTGGCCTTCGGCTGCGTGCAGCTTCTCCAGGGCTGTCTCGCGTTCCAGGCCCGTCACAGCCGCAATGATCCGTGCACCGCGGTCGACGAGTTTGCGGTTGGCGTACGCGTTCACGTCGACCATGAGATTTTCATAGACCTTCCCCATTCGCACCATCGCGACGGTCGTGATCATGTTGAGCACGAGCTTGGTAGCTGTCCCCGCCTTCATCCGCGTCGAACCGGTGATGACCTCCGGCCCGACGATGACGCGAATCGAAACGTCCGCTTCGTCGGGACAATGCTCAGCCGGTACGCATGCGAGAAAGACCGTCCGGGCCCCAGCCTGCTTCGCATAGCGGATCGCACCATGGACGAACGGCGTCGTACCGCCCGTCGCGATGCCGACAAGCACGTCCGCGGGACCGATCTTCCGCTCTTCGAGTGCATCGGCGCCTGCCTGCGCACTGTCCTCGGCGCCCTCGATCGATCGGAACATCGCTTCTCTACCGCCGGCGATGATACCCTGGACCCGGGACGGATCGGACAGAAAAGTAGGGGGGCACTCGGCCGCATCGATGACGCCGAGCCGCCCGCTCGTGCCCGCACCCGCGTAGAAAAGTCGGCCGCTGGCTTTGAACGCAGCCACCACAAGATCGATGGCAGCGACAATCTGCTCTTTGGCAGCCGCGACGGCTGTGGGTACCCCGGCGTCCTCGCTGTTGATCAGGTCAAAAGCTTCGGAGACCGTCATCCGGTCGATCCGCTTCGACCGCTCGTTACTCAACTCCGTCGTAAAATGGCCGCGATCCTGCGTCATTGAGAGATCCCGAATGCAGGGCATCTGCCCAGGTCCGGAGCAGAGGTGCGATAAAGAAAAGATGTAAATAGCGCACCTGTGCTCTACACTTCGTCCCCCCACAGTCCTTTCGAGCGGGATCACTGTAGCGTTGGCGCGATAAAAAGTCGATTGTGAGGTTGACGGGCAAGATGCCCGTCCCACCCGTGAAGATGTTGACGGGCAAGATGCCCGTCCCACCCGTGAAGATGTTGACGGGCAAGATGCCCGTCCCACCCGTGAAGATGTTGACGGGCAAGACGCCCGTCCCACCCGGCAGGATGCCCAATCCCACCCGTGAAGATGCCGGGGAATGTGGGGATGGGTGGTACGGGCGTCCCCGCCCGTCGGGGAATGCCATGACTGCGCGCCGAAGATGTGTGAGCTTCGTATACTTGTTTAGGGGAGTAGCGAATGTGATAACGGCAGCAGGTCGATACCACGGATAGACCAGATCTCAACGACCTGCTGTCGAGGGAAGTGCATGTGCGGAATCGTTGGTTATATCGGACGTAAAAAAGCGCGCTCGATCCTGATCGAAGGTCTCAAAAGGCTCGAGTACCGCGGGTACGACTCGGCCGGGGTGGCCTTGCTGGAAGGCGAGCGGATCGCGATTACCCGCGCCGTCGGACGGATCGCCAATCTCGAAAGGGTATTGGCCGACACGGAAAGCGGGGCGACGGTCGGGATTGCACACACACGCTGGGCAACGCACGGCCGACCGAGCGAAGCGAACGCCCACCCGCACGCGGCGTTGAGCGGCAGGATCGCCCTGGTCCACAACGGCATCGTCGAAAACTACCGGGCGCTGAGGACCTACCTCCAGCAGCACGGAGTCGAGTGTACGACGGAGACCGACACGGAAGTCCTCGCGCATCTCGTAGGGCACTTCTACAACGGCAGCCTCGAACAGGCGGTCCGTTACGCACTCCAGGAAGTGCAGGGCACGTACGGCATCGCTGTGCTGAGCGCCGACGAACCCGACCGGCTCATCGTCGCACGCAAGGGCAGCCCGCTCATCGTGGGCGTCGGAGACGGCGAATACATCGTCGCGTCCGATGCCGCTGCGATCGTCGAGCATACCGCGCGGGTCGTCTATCTGTCGGACGGTGAAATCGCCGTTGTCGGTATGGACGGGTTCCGCACGACGACGCTGGAAGCGGTCCCCGTGACCAAGAAGCTCGACGACCTCGAGTTCACGCTCGAACAGATCGAGCTGGGCGGCCACGAGCACTTCATGGCCAAGGAGATTTTCGAGCAGCCGCTGTCATTGGCCAACACGCTCAGCGGGCGGATCAACGCGCGCGAGGGGACCGTGCACCTCGGCGGGATCGCCTGCGAGTCCCGCACGCTGGCCCGTGCCAAACGCATCATCTTCACGGCCCAGGGGACCGCGTGGCATGCCGGGCTCGTCGGCGAGTACCTCTTCGAGGACGTCGCCAAGCTACCGGCAGAGACCGAGTTCGCCAGCGAGTTCCGCTATCGCAACCCGCTCATCGACGACGGCACGGTCATCATCGCGATCAGCCAGTCGGGCGAGACAGCCGACACGCTCGCAGCCGTGCGCGAGGCGAAGATCAAAGGCGCGCTGACCCTGGGCGTGGTCAACGCCGTCGGCAGCACGATCGCGCGCGAGGCCGACGCCGGCGTCTACCTTCACTGCGGCCCGGAGATCGGCGTCGCATCGACCAAGGCGTTCATGTCGCAAGTGGCTGTGCTGACGATGATGGCCATCGAGCTCGGGCGGCGTCGCTTCCTTTCGGGACAGGACGCCTGGCAGCTCATTCAAGCGCTCGACCGCATCCCCGAACAGGTCGATCGGATCCTGGCCGAGTCGGACCACATCCGCTCGGTCGTCGAGAAGGTCATCGAGCGCGAGAACTGGCTTTTCCTCGGTCGCGGCTACAACTATCCGATCGCCCTGGAAGGGGCGCTCAAGCTCAAGGAGATCAGCTACATCCACGCCGAGGGCATGCCGGCCGCCGAGATGAAGCACGGGCCGATCGCCCTGATCAACGCGGGGATGCCGGTCGTCTTCATCGCGACCCGGGGCCAACAGTACGACAAGGTCCTCGGCAACATCGAGGAGGTCCGCAGTCGCGGCGGGCGCGTCATCGCGGTCGCTACCGAGGGCGACACGGAGATCGACCACCTGGCAGAGCACGTCTTCCGCGTGCCGGACGTACCCGAGCCGCTCCAGCCGATGGTGACGGTCGTGCCGTTGCAACTGCTCGCCTACCATGCGGCTGTCCTCCGCGGCTGCAACGTCGATAAACCCCGCAACCTGGCCAAGAGCGTCACCGTCGAGTGAGGCGTCCAACCCGGCCGGCTGGGACTCGCCCGTCGGATGTGTGCCACTGCTCTGTGCATGGTGAAGGACAGCGCGGATGTGCTATTGTCCTGATTCTCCTGGGACGACGGTGCTCGGTACGAGCTCAAAGCCCCTGGCAGGCCTGCCAAGGGCTTTTTGACAACGAGACGGTCCACGCGAAGTCGAACATCCGAACCGATCATCGTCTGACGCGGCGCGCTTGAAAGCGAGCGGGGCAAAGATGCCGATACAAACAAAATGAGCGACGAGCCGGACTACATTCTCGAAATCCGGGGCATCGAAGGTTCCGGTTCGAGCGGGAAGCGAACGCCGTCATCCGGAAACGCATGCCGGTGGATCGGTGTGCATTTCGATTGCTGCGGCGTCTATCTGCGCATTTATCGCAATCGGACGGGGGAAGCGTACGAAGGCGCCTGCCCGCACTGCGGCCGCCGTGCACGGGTGCGGGTCGGCCCGGGAGGAACGAACGGGCGTCTGTTCCGGGCATTCTAACAGGAAGGCGACCTGGCACATCAAGGGGCGCTGGCGGGTGGCCATCCGATGGGGGGCCTCTCTCTTCAGGGCAACCGCCGAGCAGATACGGATAACCACTTCGCTTACGCCCTGCCCGACGAATTCGCTTACGCGCTGCCCGATGACGTTTCGGTCATGACCTGCGTTTCCGGATGATTGGCCAATAGCCGACTCAAATGCACACTGCCGATCTTCACGTCCATATCGACCGAGCTATTCGTGTAGTGTCGTTCGAGCACTTCAGCGCGATGTTCGAGGAAGGCGATTGCCCGGCCGTCGCTCATACGAATGCGGAGGGTCAAACGCTGAGTCGGCCCGGCGACCATGTCCAACACGCGCTCGACGAGTTCGGTCACGCCCACTCCGGTTCGTGCCGAGACCGGCAGGGCGTCGGGCAACTGGTGCTGGAGCACCTGGAGGTCGGCCCGTTCGCTGATAAGATCGATCTTATTGAGCAGGACGAGCGTGCGGTGCCCTTCGCAGCCGAGATCTTCGAGCACGCGGCAGACAGCCTTGTATTGCTCCATCGCAGCCGGTGATGAGCCGTCCACGACGTGCAGCAGCAGGTCGGCGTGGATGGCCTCCTCGAGCGTCGCACGGAACGAAGCGACGAGATGGTGAGGCAGACGTTGGACGAATCCGACGGTGTCGCTCAACAGGGCTTCGTTCCCGCCGCCCAGGGACCATCGTCGCGTCTTGGTGTCGAGTGTGGCGAAAAGCCGATCCTCAACGTGAACGCCCGCGTCCGTCAGGCAGTTCATGAGCGTGCTTTTGCCCGCGTTCGTGTAACCCACGAGCGAAACATTGAATTGATCTTCCCGGGCGCTGACCTGGCGGACTTTGCGGCGACCGATGGCGGCGATCTCCCGTTTGAGCTGAGTGATTCTCCGTTTGACGATCCTGCGGTCAATCTCGATCTGCCGTTCGCCCGGTCCGCGCGTCCCCACGCCTCCCACGACACCGGCCCCCGTTCCGCCGCCGGCCCCCGCGATCCGTTCGAGGTGCTTCCACATGCCGCGGAGACGCGGGGCGGTATATTCGAGCTGGGCCAGTTCGACCTGGAGTCGTGCTTCGTGCGTGCGGGCTCGATTGGCGAAGATATCGAGGATGAGCTCGCTGCGGTCGATCACTTTGCATTTGCAGACGTCTTCGACTTCGCGGAGTTGCGCCGGTGACAGGTCATCGTCGAAGATGACGACCTGTGCCTCTTCGGCTTCGACCTTGGCGGCCAATTCCTCGACCTTCCCGCGCCCGATGAAATATTTGGGATCGATGCGATATCGACGCTGGAAAATCGAAGAGACGACATCCGTCCCGGCCGATTCTGCCAGCGCAAGCAGTTCGCGTAGGGATTGTCGGCTGTCAAAAGGCGAATCGGGCAACTCGATTCCGACAAGGATCGCCCGTTCACTGGCGACTCCGATCTGTTGGCGCTGATCATTTTCCAAACGTTCTGAGCACTCCCTTCTTGTCCACCAGCCCATCGGGCTGTGGAAACCGATCGCCCATTGCACGCTGACACTTCACAGGGTCGTGACGGCTGTGCCTGCGAGGATTTGCAATCTTTTCTCTCTTATTGTACGAAGCGCGGGGCGTTCGGGTCAACGAAAACCCCCCGAGCTGCCACGACCCGGAAAACAGTTGCCCGGGACATATGGTGCGGGTACAGTATGAGCGGATCAACTGAGTGCTTTCGGCGAGCGTGGCCGATCGGCGCGCTCGGCCCGGCTCATGAAAGGCGGTCAAGCACGTGAGACGACGATACGGTCATACGATGGCAACGGCGGTACTGTGTGGCGCGATTTGCCTGCTCGTCGGTGCGTCCGGCTGCGGATTCCAGCCCACCGGCGACCAACTCCAGGTGATTCTGGGGCAGGTGTTCGGCGAAGATACATTGCCCGATCCCAATGCCACGGTCATCCGCATCATCAACGAGAGCGGCGCGGATTTGCAGCTTACGTTGGATATCGACGGACAACTCGTACTTTTCGAAGTTCCGGATACCACGCCGATCAGCGATTTCCGACTGCCCCAGTGCCCTCAAACGGTCCGGGCCATTGCAGAACGGCGCTTCGATAGCGGAACGGGCGAATTCGTGGGGGGGCGCGACTTCATCGGGACCGATCCGCAATACAACCTGGAGCGACCTGACGACTTCGAATGCGGCAGCGTGATCATTTACCGATTCTTCGGAGGCCAGGTCGAAGTCATCGTTCTTTAACGGCCTCACGTTTTCCTGGGTGGATGCCGACTGACTCGTTGTCGATATGGCTTGCACGTCGTCAACCCAAAAAGAAGCGGCCCCGGCCCCCTCGCCACGGCGGGGGATTGGCGGTTGTATCCGGCGCGTCTACACGCGCACCCGCGCTGCCTTGGCCTGTGCCGCCTTGCTGTTAGCCATTCTCGTCGGCACGCCCCTGACCGAAAAATTGTACATGAGGCTCGACGTCACGGCTCCGCCCACGCACGCGGACTACATCGTCTGCCTCGGCGGCAATCCGGCTCGCCTGTTATGGACCGTGGACGCCTACCGTCGCGGTTTCGCACCGAAAATCATCGTCAGCAGTTTGCCCGGCTCAGCCCATTGGATGCGCGACATGCTCGTGCAGTGCGGCATCCCGCGCGACCGGATCATCGTCGATGACGAATCCTCGGTCTCGGCCGATCATCCGGTCACGATCGCGGCCCTGGCCGGCGTCGACCCCGAACGCACCCGCCTGCTCATCGTCACGGACCACGATCACAGCCGCCGTGTGGCTGCCTGTTTCCGCAAAGCAGGATTCGAGCACTTCACGATCACCGGGGCCGGCTTCCCGCTTCGGATGAGCGGCTCGTTCCAGATGCGCTGCCGGTGGCGTCTGATGGCCCTGCCCCGCATCGCCTACGAATATGCCGCACTCGTGCAATACACGCTCCAGGGCCGGATCTGATCGCCCGTTTCCATCGCCTTTTCAACTGTCATGTGACTCATGCAATTGCGCTAGGCCCTGCCAGGGAGGTTCGGGCGATCCGAGTCGCGACTATGAGGGAGCGGAGCGATGTAGCGGCCGCCCCCCGTGGCGGCCGTTCATAATAACATGCCTCTTTCAGGAACCCCCCTTGACCCCCCCTTTATAAGGGGGAAAAGTGCGTCTTACCCCAATCAGGGTGGTACGGGCGCCCGTTTGCAGTTGGAAAGCCCCCGGCAGGCCTGCCGGGGGGCTTTAATCTCGCACCGAACATCAGTACAAGGATCCACCCCGAACATCTGCATAAGAAACACCCCGAGCAAATAAGAATCACCGCGAGCATCTTTACAAGGTTGTGGCATGCGGAGGGATATCCTGCTAGCATCGGAGTAGGGAAATGCTGGCGTAAGAATGCGTCCACCCTGTAGCGTCGGGTACCCCGCCACAATGCGCAGGGTGCCACGGGCGG
>PWPN01000183.1 GCA_003557125.1 Phycisphaerae bacterium
GCCGTAGAGCAGCAATGTGCCACGCCCCTGCCGGGCGAACCCGGCGACGAGCGCCGCCGGGTCGGCATCGATATTGAGGCATTCAATGCGGAAATCCGTTGCTGGCTTCGCCGGCGTGATCTGGTCAGCACGTTGGCTGCCTTGCAGAGTGCGTTGGCGTGCGAGCTGGTCGCTTAGCGCGGATTCGAGTGTCTCATCCCCGAGCGAGCGGTGCAGGCGTCGTGCCAGGCGACCGAGCTGTGCTACTTGCGCGGGAGTGAAGTCCGGCTGCCGAGCCTGACGATCGATCCAATCGGACGATACCGGCAAGCCTTCGAACTCCCTCGCAAGCAGTATCTGCGTGTGCGCGGGCGGCGGCGCTTCCAGTTCCAGTACATAGTCGAAGCGGCGCAGGTGAGATCGGTCGACCTGTTGGAGGTTGTTCGCGATCCAGATCGTCGGGATTCCGTTGGACTCCAGCAACTGGTTGAACCAAGCCTTGCCTGCCCCTGTGGTCTCGCGCGTGCGGAACATGGGACGCTCGAACAAGTCCTCGATCTCGTCTACCAGCACCAGGGCGGAGCGGTCTTCGGTAAGCAATGCCTGGCACAACCGGCACGCGCGCAGGCGCTGGTCCCCTGGCAGCGGATCGCCATGGAGTTGCTCGGCGACCACTTCGACCAACTCCACCGCCAGTTCCTGGGCGAGGACATGGGCCATCTCGGTTTTGCCGACGCCCGGCCGGCCGTGCAGCAGCACGTTGACGCCGCGCTCACCTGTGGTCAGGGCGTGCCGGAGTAGAGCCTGCATGCGTGCGACCTCATCGGCACAGTGGGCGAACACCACGCGCTCATCGGGGGACGGGGTTCGCCGACGGAAGAAGCGGTCGAATACCCGCTCGATCTCGTCCTCGCTGTTCAGCAGCGCTTGGTCAAGGTCCTCAAGCAGCGCAATATCGGGGCTCGGCGCGGCCCCACGGGGACGGAACACCCCGGATCCGCGGTGGCCGGCACCACCGCGACGGAGCAGCCCGGAGGTATACAGCCGCGCATCCGGGCCGAGTGCCGTGAACACCACTTCCGGCGGGCGATCGAGCGCTAGCGCAATCACCCGCAACGGGCTCAGCCCGCTGCATTCTATTGCCGCTTCGATGGCTTGGGCGAGTACGTCTGAGCTTCGGGCCAGGCAGAAGAAGCCCAGCAGCTCACGTTCCGTGGCGTTCAGTCCGACGCGCTCAGCCAGTGCAGTGACATTGGCTCCGAGTGGCTGCGGCCAGTCGACGCGCTCACGGCCCTCGAAGCGTCGCAGCTTCGCCGAGACTGACCGTTGCAGGGCGGACTCGTGGCCGGGTTTCAGGTCGCGCCCTGAGAGGTCGATCAGCCACGCCAGGTCGTCGTGCATGCGTCGTGGGAAGGCGGACGACAGGGCCTCCCATGCTCGGCCGTGCCATAGCAGGCGCAAACCCCAAAGGGTGATCAGGTCATGGTCGTGGCGGGGAGGCCGAGTGTTGCTGTGTGTTGCGGACGTTGACGAAAGAGATTCGGAAACCAGTGATGGGTCGGGCATCGGTTGAACTCCAGTGACCGATGCCATGATGCATGCCGCTGCGACAGATTGTGTCGGACACTACCTCCCAAGCGATCCCGATCGGGGCCGCGGAGGAGAATCGAGCATCCGGAAATGGCCCGTCGCCATCCGCTTCAGGAGCCGACAGCGGCTCGCGGTCAATCCGAAAGGCCGGTCGCGCGCTCACCGGCAACTCTTACGACAAAGTAGCCCCAGCTGTCGGAAGGATGGTGTACTAAAAGAGGTCCAGCGAACGACCACCTTCCCAAGGAATCTCCTTCTCCAGAAGGTCGCTTCCCATCCCAGGGATCATCCGGTGGGCGATCGGACCACAAAGCTCATACTGGACATCAAGGTTGCGGAGATTCTCCAGTAGCCCGCCTTCCACGTCCGACGGTGGGGGGAAGACCGCGTCTGGTTGATCGCCAGAGGCGACGGTAATCAGAAGGGAAACCGAACCGGTCAGTGTTGCGTTCTCGATCATGTCCCTGGCTTCACCTAGCAGGCGGCGTTTCCCCTCGTCATTTTCGACCTCTTCCATTTTGGAATGTGTGCGAAGGGTCTCGGCAAGTGTCGGATCGAGGCCCAGACTTTGGCACCCGCCCCACCAAATGAGCGCATCGGTCAAAATGTACCTGAAGTTATAATCCGTATACGTTTGCGTATCCAGCCAAAGCCAGGAAGGGGACTTCGGTTCATGACGTGATCGGTTGATCGGAGACGACATTCTCTTCCACGCCGTGCGCTTGTCTTGCCGCAATACTAAAACCTGATCGGGGCTATCAACGCCTGAGCGCAGGCCGTGGGGCTCTCCGATCGCCATCATCCCGCCGCAGATGAATGTCATGTTTGATCTCCTCAGGCAAACTTGTTGGAAGTGGGCCGAAACATCAGTGGAGTCGTGAGCGGGCATGATGCCAAAACTACAACGGGATCTCACGTCACGAGCAGAGAGTTCCTTGAATTGGCGTTGGGTTCTTGATCTAACCGCTTACCTGGCCAGAGACAGACGCCTTTCATTCCGCGCACCAAAGCCAGCCGCGGTTGAACTGGACGGTGTCAAGGTAGCTCTTGAGATGCAATCGATTTTTCGACC
>PWPN01000355.1 GCA_003557125.1 Phycisphaerae bacterium
ACAACCAGACGCGCTGCTGACCATCAGCGGTGCCGATAACATTGCACCCGAACCGCCTCCGGAATGAGCCTATGCGGATCTGTCACATCATCACGCGCATGATCATCGGCGGCGCCCAGGAAAACACGCTCCTGAGCTGCGTCGGCCTGCATGAGCTCGGTCACGAGGTAACGCTCGTGACGGGCCCGGAGACCGGCCCGGAAGGCAACCTCCTCGAGCGCGCCGGGACGCACGGCTTTGCGGTCGAAATCGTCCCGCACCTGCGGCGGGCGGTGAACCCGCTCGGCGATTGGAAAGCGCTGCGGGAACTGACCCGGCTGCTCGTCGCGCTGAAGCCCGACGTCGTCCATACGCACAGCAGCAAGGCCGGCATTCTCGGACGAGTGGCGGCTCGCCGTGCGGGCGTGCCCCACATCGTACATACCGTGCACGGCATGAGCTTCAATCGCACGCAGCCGGTTTGGAATCGTGCACTCTACCGAGGACTGGAAAGGTATTGCGCGCGATTCACGGATCGGCTCGTCTGCGTCGCCGACGCCATGGCCCGCCAGACGGTGGACGCGGGCATTGCGTCGGCCGACAAATGCACGACGGTGTATTCAGGGATCCAGACCGACTGGTTCGCGCCGGGCCGTTGGGAACGGTCGGAACTTCTTGGCGAGTGGCATTTCGACGATGATGCGATCGTCGTCGGTACGGTCGCCCGGCTGTTTACCAATAAAGGCTATGAGCAGCTCATCCCCGCGATCGCCCGGGCCGTCGGCAAGCAGCCGCGTCTGAGGTTCGTCTGGGTGGGTGACGGCCGATGTCGCCCGGATTACGAGCGGCAGCTCAGGGAACTGGGGCTTGGCGACCACGTCCACATGACCGGGCTGGTCGCGCCGGACGAAGTCGCTCGGCTCGTGGCCGGAATGGATTTCGTGGTCCATGCCTCGCAGTGGGAAGGGTTGCCGCGCATCGCGGCGCAGGCGCTGCTCATGGAGCGCCCGGTCATCAGTTTCGCTATCGATGGAGCCCCGGAAGTGGTCATCCCGGACGAGACCGGGCTGCTGGTGGAGTTGAACGATATCGCGGGTCTTGCCGACGCGATCGTCGCTTTGGCCGATAATCCCCAACGTCGTGCGGCCATGGGTAGGGCCGGTCGGCAACGGTGCCTCCGGCAGTTCGATTACCGGGTGATGGTCGATGCCCTGGAACGTCTCTACAACGAATTGGCCGAGCAGCGCTGTCCGCACCGCTCGGCCAGATAGGTTTCGCTTTTCTTTTTTGCTCTTTGCGAAGCCGGATCGCCTTACCGCGTCGCCAAGGCGACGACTTTTTCGAACGCAGCCTCATCGTGGATGGCCAACTCGCTGAGCATCTTTCGATTCAGCGCGACGGACGCCCTTTTCAGGCCGCAGATGAATTGCGAGTAGCTGACGCCCCGGGCTCGGCAGGCAGCCGTGATCCGGGTGATCCAAAGCGAGCGGAAATCGCGCTTGCGCGCGCGTCGGTCACGGTATGCATACACGCCGGCTCGCGTCACGGCCGGCATCATCGTTTTGGTCTGCTTGCTGCGCGCGCCGCGGTATCCCTTCGTCGCTGCCTGCAAGCGTTTTCGCTTTCGCGTTCGTGCTGATCCAGCTCGTGCACGCGGCATGATTTATCTCCGGTGTCTCAGCGTCCTGCGACGCTTTAATCTTGGCCTTTTTCGCTATCTTGCTTCGCGCGTCCCGCGGATGCCCGTCTTCGTTCACCCGGACACTCGTTCACCCAGACACTCGTTCATTCAGACACACAGCGCTCTCCGCGCCTTGACGGTATCGCCTTTGCTAAGCAGCGGCGATCTGCGAAGCTGGCGACGCCGCTTGGGCGATCGGCCGCTCAACAGGTGGCCACGGAAGCTCATTTTGCGTTTAACTTTACCACGCGCAGTGACTTTCACGCGTTTGGCCGTTCCTTTGTGCGTCTTCTGCTTGGGCATGTCCACCTCGCTTGGTACCGCGCCGGGCGGCACCCTACGCTGCCGCTGCCGTGCGAGAATCCGGTAATTTACCACGGTCGGGCGGCCCTTGCAAGTTCAGTAGGCGATGCTGAAACGCCTGTACTGGCCCGTGCCGGGACTCTCGGTCACTTTGCGGTCCGTGACGTAGCCTGCGGTCGCGTCCTGGACCGCGGCCAGGAAGTTTTCGATCTCCGCCCGCCTCCCCTCGGCGACGACCTCGACGCGACCGTCGGGCAGATTCCGCACGTAGCCGGTCACTTCGAACCGGTCGGCCTGCCGCTGGGTGGTGTACCTGAACCCCACACCCTGGACCGTACCTGAATATTGCACGGTGACACGACAGATTCGGTCCGGGTCGGCCATGATCGGCTCCTGGGGCCTCGGTGGTGGTTTTTCACTGGCGGGCAAGCCGCCCGTGGCACCCATACGGCGGATGCTACAGGGTGGTACGGGCGTCTCGCCCGTTGGAGAACCCCCCTTGATCCCCCCTTGGTAAGGGGGGAAATCACCGGGACGTCCGCTCCCTTACGGTCGCGGCTCGGATTTAGGCGCGGCTCGGATTTAGGCGCGGCTCGGATTTAGGCGCGGCTCGGATTTACGTCGCGGCTCGGATTTACGTCG
>PWPN01000028.1 GCA_003557125.1 Phycisphaerae bacterium
AAGGGGGCCCTCTGCGCCGAACGCGCGCCGTCCACCCAACTCGGCAACGCCCGACCACAAAACCTGTGCAACCCTGCACCTCATGAAATATCCGGGTTAGCAAGATGGAGTGGGTCGACGCCGCTCGGAATAGAAGCTCAGGACCCACTCGCTTCATGGGCCGAAGAGGATTATGTAGCGAAAGATAGGTATAACGCATTGCAGGTGTTGGGGACGGAAGGATGGGTCCGTCCTGAGACGCAGCCGGAGGGTCAATAATGGCACTCCTGGCGCATATCCCTTGCTCAAGGGTGCACTCCCTGCATGCGGCCTGGCGAATGCAAATCGTAGCGTCGTTGGCGAGCGCGCCAATAACGGCTTACTCATTGAAATAAGCGGGCGCGTTGCCGGGTTTCCATTTGATGTTGCAGCCGGCGCTGGGCTTCTGTTCGGTCGGCACAGGTTGGCCGGCGAGGACTGCCTCCACGGCTGCCCGAAGATCGTTGCCGGTCACGGGCAGGTTGTTGCCCGGTCGACTGTCGTCCAGCTGCCCGCGGTAGACCAGCCTTCGGTCGCGGTCGAACAGAAAGAAATCCGGCGTGCAGGCGGCTCCGAACGTCTTGGCTACTTCCTGGCTCTCATCGAACAGATAAGGGAAGGTATAGCCGATGTCGCGGATCTCCTGCCGCATCATGTCCGGACTGTCGTCGGGATGGGCTTGGGTATCGTTCGAATTGATACCGACCACGGCTACGCCCAAGGCCTGGAACTCGCGCACGAGGGACGTCAGCTTCTTCTGCACGTGCTTGACGTAGGGGCAGTGGTTGCACATGAACATGACCAGCAAGGCTGGGGCGTCTTTGAAATCGTCGCGCGAGATGATGAGCCCTTCCGGGTCCGGTAGACGGAAATCCGGCGCCTGAGATCCCAACTCCCGCATCGTCGAGGCTACGAGGACCATCGCGGTGACCTCCTCTCCCATTGGCCGACAGCGAACCGGCGGGCAGCGGTTGCCCGTTTCAGGGGTATTCTAGGAGCGCGGATCGACCGAACCAGAAATGAGTCCGGTCGGTGGTCGAAAGTGGGGGCGCTTGGCCCTTGGCGGCTGACTTCAGGTCAGGGCAGCAGGACTGAAACATCGATCCGGATGCCGCTGGGCGCGGTCTCATCGGGGTTCAGCTCGTAGAAGATCAGCGCGTTGCACTGGTAGTCGACACCGAGGTTCACGCGCTGATTGGGGACGTTGTTGATGGTGAACACCTGCGCGTCCGGGTCGTCCAGCAGCCGGGTCGAGAACGTGATGCCGTCGCGCAGCTCGTCCAGCGGTGCTTCCGGATCACGCCGGCGGATCGCCTCGAGGAGCATGGGATCGCCCAAGCTCACCGTTCGGCCGCAGATCATGGTGATTGCCTGGCTCGTCTCGAACGGGCCGAGCGTCAGATTCGGCGTCTCCGAATCGGAGAGGAACTGCCCGTAGGAGGGGATCAGGTCGTCATTGAGCTGATCGAACGCGCCGAAGAATGCGGACACGAAAAAACGCGTATTGTTGTTGACCACCATGTTGATGGGGTCACGGCCGTCAACGTCGGTCGGCCCGAGCAGGGGGATCGTGCCGGATCCCAGGGGGGCTGTGATGTGGTCGAAAAAGTCAGTCAGGGCGACCGGGCCGCAGGAGACCGTTCCTCCGAGAGTCAAGGCCGAAAGCAACAGAGCGACGCACGACGCGTTGGCGCGCGGTTGTGTCATGTTCGATACTCCTGTGATCCTTTACTTCGGTCGTGCGGATGGTGTCCGTACGAAGCGATCCGTTAACGCAACCATTATACGCTTCCCAGGTGCCCGCGCGCCTTTCGGAACACGCACCCCCGGGATCCATCGGCTTCCATCGACCCCCCTCTTGAACAGCGCGCGATCCGGCTCCACCGGCCCGCTACGTCGGCCCTGTCTGCTTCAGGTACTATAAGCACTACGTGGGATTCTAGATGCATGTTATTATCGGACAAGCCCTGCCGGCAGCGATTCGCGTCAGACGCTCAACGCTCGGAAGAATTTTCGGCCTCCCGGGCTCTGCTTCCCGGATCCTCGGATGGAATTTGGCTTGCTTTCGGGTTTCGGGACGTTAATCATTGGGGGAGTCGATCGACACGCAACCCATGAGGCTTGCTCCATGATGACCCGACAGGCAGAGATGACGCGGTTGGATACGACGCCGCTCAGAGGTATCTGGTCAGGCCTGCTCGCCTCACTGGTGGTTGCAGGCTGGGTTGTGGTCTCCGGGTGCGGCCCGAGCGCTGAGCTCCGGTTCCGCCTGGCCGACGATGTCGAGCGACCGCCGCATTCGATTGTGATCATCGCGCCCGATGGTGTGGATCATCCTACGTTCATGGAGTTTCTCGAAAAGGGCGAGCTTCCGAATATCCGTCGCGTCTTCGTCGACGGCGGCGTGAGCGTCGAATACGCCTTCAGTTGCATTCCCACCGTGACGTATGCCAACTTCGCATCGATCATCACGGGTCGCTTCCCCGCCCACCACGGGGTGCTTGGTAATCTCTGGTTCGATCGGAACACGCTGGAGAGCGTTTTCTATTTGACATTAGGCACGTATCTGGACGCCAACGACCAT
>PWPN01000030.1 GCA_003557125.1 Phycisphaerae bacterium
CACGAGCAACCACACGGATGCCGCCGCGACGACGACCGCCCAGAGACCTACGACGGTGCCCGGTCGTAGGCCAATCCACTGTCCCAGGATCGAGAACATCCCGCTCTTTTAGCCTCCACGGCCCAACTCGACAAGTGGGAAATCGGCCGATATAACCGGCGGAGCGATTTTCGAGCGCGAGTGGCGGAACTGGCAGACGCGCAGGATTTAGGATCCTGTGGGGCAACCCGTGGGGGTTCGACTCCCCCCTCGCGCACCATTTAGAAGTATGCGGCTTTATTGTCCTGTAATGCGGGGTGTCGTGCCCATTGGCACCTGGAAATGGCCCATTATCTGCATTGGTGCAGCGCTATTGCAGCGCGCTGTAGGGCAGGTCGTTGACCTGCCATTACCATCTGGCAGCGTGTCGCCCGCGTTCGACTTGAACGCCACGTGCTCGACCATGGCACTCGTGTTGACCGAGCTTTCACCAGCCGAGTGTACGCCGCGCCGTGGGTGGCGTCACAAGTCTTCGGCGCCCAAAGCCTACGCTGCACAAGGAGGTCGATAACCGCATTTTGCACACATAAGGGTGTCGATCAAGTAATATCAAAATGTTATGGGCGGATAGGGGCCGCTTCCTCACGATCGCGGCTTCGATGAAAGCCCGCCACTTGCCACACGCGAACCGGAAGCAAGTATTTACTTCCATGGCGGCTGCGACTG
Source organism: Phycisphaerae bacterium (assembly GCA_003557125.1). Taxonomy (GTDB): domain Bacteria; phylum Planctomycetota; class Phycisphaerae; order UBA1845; family PWPN01; genus PWPN01. The sequence continues at coordinate 706 of PWPN01000030.1, forward strand.
GCGGCCATGCTCGGTTGCATGTAACATGTAAATTACTGCTTGGGCGATATTCCACCGCATAGATCAGGCTGGGATGTCGTATCGACCTGTCTGGGCTCCTGAAGGGAACGGGTGGGCAAACCGCAATAAGCCAAGAGAACGTGTAGATGGGCGTGCAGAGCCGGAATCGGTCGTCCATCGCGGCTGCCTCGTTGCTTTTTCGTTGCTGGCTATAATCCTTCAGATCCGAGGCTGGGCGGGAGCTTACTGATTCAAAGGCTTTCGAAGGGAGATTGGTTTGAGCAATCTGAAACATGAACAACCGGGAATCCGCTCATCGTTGTACCGTCCTTTGTCAGACAGCGACGTCCGGACGTTGGCAGACTCGGCCTTTGAGGTCCTGAGTCAATCCGGCCTTGCGGTCTACTCGGAGCAGGCATTCAAGGCGTTCGAGTCAGCCGGTGCGGACGTCGATGCCGAATCGCGTGTTGTCAAACTTCCGCGCGGGCTGGTTGAAGATGCCATCGATTCGAACCCGTCGAAGATCACGCTGTGCGGCAGAGACAGCAAACACGATGCGGTTTTGGAAAAGAATCGCGTACACTACGGTACCGGCGGGACGGCCATCTACGTGCTCGACCCGGACACGGGGCAAAGACGCCCGTCGACGACGGAGGACGTTATCCTCAACGCGCGGATGACCGAATCGCTGGACAATATCCACGTATTCACGATCAATGTCTTCCCCAACGAGATCGAGGACAAGGATCACATCGATGTGAACCGGTTTTATCATGCGCTGAACCATACCACCAAGCACGTGATGGGCGGCGTGTACTCGATGGAGGGATGCCGCCGGGTCGTGAAAATGGCCGAGATGATCGCGGGCGATGCGGAACGCCTCCGCGCCCGCCCGTTCGTGTCGTTCATCACCTTGCTCATCAGCCCGTTCAAGGTGGATCATCACTACGGCGATATCACGTGTTTTTTCGCGGAAAAAGGCCTGCCCGTCGTCGTGCCGACCGAGCCGATCTGCGGGACGACCTCGCCCATCACGCTGGCGTCGAATATCCTGACGCATGTGGCGGAGACGCTCGGCGGCATTGCTCTCGTGCAGTGCGTCAAAAAAGGCGCGCCGGGCATCTGCGGAAGTGTCGGGTCGATCACCGATCTTCGCACGATGGCCCATCTGGGTGGGCCGATCGAACGCGCGATGATCAATGCGTCCGTCTCTCAGATGGCCCAGCATTTCGATCTGCCGATGTACTCGACGGCAGGCACGACCGACGCCAAGGAGGTCAACGTCCAGGCGTCCTACGAAAGCGCGATGTCGAGCCTGCTTGTGGCTATGTCGGGCGCCAACTACATCCATGACATCGCCGGCCTGATGGAGTCCGACCTGACCGTCGCCTACGAGAAGCTCGTCATTGATAATGAAATCCTCGGCATGTGCCAGCGCGTCCTTCGCGGAATCGAGATCAACGACGATACGCTCGGGGTCGACCTGATGCTGGAGCGGGGCCCCGGCAAGGACTTTCTGGCTGAACCGCACACCGTCAAATACATGCGGTCCGAGTTCTTCGTGCCTCAATTGGCCAACCGCGACACGCGCGAAAGCATGGAGCCCGGCAGCGATGCGATCGGCAGGGCCAAGGCGCGCGTGCAGGAGATCCGATCGGAAGAGGCCAAGGATTGCCTCGATCCTGAAGTGCGCACAAAAATCCTGGAAGCGTTCCCCGAGATTCGTCAGGCGACATCGGAGGGATGCTCGTGAGTACTCCCCAGATCCCCACGGAACCGCTCACGACGGCGGGCGGCACGTTGCCCGAGCTGTTCGCGACGAATGTGTTCGGACTGGCCAAGATGCGGGAGCGCCTTCCCAAAGCGGTCCTCGACCAGCTCCTCACCACCATCG
>PWPN01000357.1 GCA_003557125.1 Phycisphaerae bacterium
ATGTTCGAGATCCATCCAGATCCCGTCGTACCCCAACAGGGCTGTCAGCTCGAAAACCGACTGATCCTGGAAATGCAACTGCACGCACAGCGTTGGCTTGTTGGCGGCGAGTTTGGCCTTGATTCGACTCGGACGCATGTGTGATTCCTTCCTGTAATGCCCGTCGGAAAGATGCCTGCTTCCCGACGGGCTCAACTCAACTGCGGGTACCCCGGTAGACGCCAACGGGCGGTTTCAGTACATTAGGAAAAACTGACCGATTCGCGATGACCGGCGCGCCGTAAGTCCAAAGAGCCGCGGACGTTAGCCCGCACAGTCGTGCCACGGCAGGCGATGCCGTCTCGTCGTACCCTGAGGTTTACCGCGCGTTTCCGGGTGCTGCCGAAAAGGTCGGTCAGTTTGAATCAATTACCTTACCGCGCGCGGAATAAGTGTCAATGGGCATTCGGCGCGCGCGTGCATTCGGTGCGGTGTGTGCCAGATCCCTCACCCCGCCGCCCGTAGCCACAGCTGCCAGGAGGAACGTACCATGCGACAGCTCGTCCCGTCCGCGAATCTTGACAGGCGCGTCTTTGTGATCGTTTTGACAGCTGTTTTCTTTTTGCCGACGGCCAGCGAGGCGACCGCGAATGAGACCCTGCAAGAGCCGATCATGCGGGTCGTCGATCTGAACGTCGGCGAGACGCGCACCATGACCCTGGCCGACGACAGCGAAGCGACCGTGACGCTGCGGGCGGTCCGTGCCCGGCGCGATAATTTCCGCGGGGCCGTCCGGGACGCGGAAGTCGATGTCGAAGTCAACGGCCAAACCGTCACGCTGCCCAGCGCGGGATATCACCTCCCGCAACGCGTGGCCGGGGTCCGCATCGATTGCGCCATCGTCAGAAGCTATCTCCAGGACCATGCCCGACGGGGCAACCCGTGGGGGCTCGACGCTGACGCAAGGCTTCGCCTCTGGCCCGAAGAAGGCCCGCTCGTCGCACCCGAGTTCCGCTATCCGGTCCGGCTGCGCTGGTTCGCCAGCGACACGCAGATGGCCAACGTGCCCGTCTTCGTGGACCGAGGCGAATGCCCGGTGCCGTTCGATCGCGCCGTGTACTATCCCTCGGGCCTGGATTTCGGCGGGGTCGAAGGGGATGTCGAAGTACTGGCATCCACCGACGGCATCGTCGTGTCCGTCGGCGATGAACGGCTGGACGACATCGGGCCGTCAAGCCCGCGGTACGATGCCATCAACGTGCGCGACGCGCGCGGCTGGCACTACCGCTACAGCCATCTTATCTCGATCGACCCGTCCGTCCGTCTCGGCGAGCCCGTACGTGCAGGACAGTTGATTGGCATCCTCGGAAAAGAGGGGCACAGCGGCGGATGGGCGCACCTGCACTTCGGGATCGCGACGCGGCAGGCTTCGGGGCAATGGGGACAGATCGAACCCTATGCCTTCATCTGGGAAGCCTACCAGCGCGAGCATGCACCCGAGTTGATCGCCGTCGCTCGGCCGCACCACGTCGCATGGGCCGGCGAAACCGTCACGCTCGACGCGAGCCGATCCTGGAGCGCCGACGGTGCGATCGAACGCTACGAATGGACCTTCACCGACGGAACCACCGCACAGGGCCCGCGCGTCGAACGGGCCTATCCCGAAGCCGGTGCCTACAGCGAAATCCTTAAGGTCACCGACGCTGCCGGCCGAGTGGCCTACGACTTTGCCGTCGTCCAGGTCGCGGATCGTGAGCATCCCGGACGGTGCTTCCCCACGCTGCACATCGCTTATTCGCCGACAGTCGAGGTCCGACCGGGCGAGCCGATCACTTTCAAAGGGCGCGCGTTCGGAACGACGGAAGGCGTCGAAACGTGGGACTTCGGCGACGGCAGTGCGACCGTCGAGACCCAATCGGACGGCAACGTCCAACGGCTCAACCCCGACGGCTACGCGATCACCACGCATACCTTCGCACGGCCCGGCGATTACATCGTGACCGTCCAACGGACCGACGAACACGGCGCGACAGCCACCTCACGCCTGTGGGTGCCTGTCCGGGAGCCCTGACACGGTTCGCCTGCCTAACGGGCAAGATGTCCGTTCCACCCAGCAGAAGGACAGTCTGCCCAAACAGGGTGGTACGGGCGTCTCGCCCGTCGGAGGAGCACGGCTCGCAGAGCCGTGGGCCACCTTTGGGTCACACGGCCAGCAGTGGCACACAGCGATCATAGGCGTCATCGGCCTGCGCGCGCTTCCTCGACGAAGGCGACGATGTTGTCCCAAGGCGTTTCCGGTTGGAGGAGATTCGACGGCGTCAGGATCCCGCGCCGATCCGGGCCGCACACCGCCTTGAGCCTTCGGACCTCACGGCCAATATCGTCGGGCGTGCCGAACGGGAAAATGCGTTGGGAGCTCACCGTCGCGCAGAGCGTGATGTGTCGGCCGAACTGGCGATGAACCTCGGCGAAATCCATGCACTCGGGCTGGATGGGATGAAGCATGTCGAACCCGAGATCCACGATGTCCGGCAGGATCGCTCGAATGTGGCCGCAACTGTGCAGGAAGGTCCGCACCCCGGGGGCATGCTGCCGTACCGCTTCGAGAATGTCCTGCCACCTGGGCCGAAAGTAGCGACGCCACAGTTCCGGCGACATCTGCATACCCGTCTGCATCCCCGCATCGTCGTAAAAACAGAGGACGTCGATCCCGGCCCGCGCCGACGCCAATGCAAGTTGCTTCGTAAAGGCGGCGACCTTGGCGACGATCGCCTCGGTCAAGGCCGGCTCGAGGAGCATGTCTGTGAGGAACGTCTCCATCCCGCGCAGCCACCACGACCACTCATAGACACTGCCCGCATAGCCGAAGACCGGATAGCCCCGGGCATGGTGCGCAGCGATCGGCGACAGATCGGCTGTCGTCTCGATGATGGGTGCGGGATAGGCCTCGACCTCGGCGATCGAGATCACGCGGGCCAACGGCGGACAGGACTTCTCGACCGTCCCTTCCAGGCTGCTGCCGACATGGCCGATGCCCCATTCGTCGAAGCGCATCTCCGCACAGGCGTCGGGGTGCGAAACACGGGGGTCCTGCCCCCCGAATCGCGTCGGCAACGAAAATGTGCGGAAATCGCAACCGAAATAGTCTGCCGGGTCGCTCGCCCCGGTTTTTTCATGGAAAAGTCGCAGGATCGGGGCTGTCATCCCCGCTACGGCACCGACGTCCAGCGTAAATGGAATCCACTCCGGACACTCACCATTCAGGAGCAGATCAAGATTTACTTTCGCCGTGATCGGCATGCGAGGAGCCTCGTTTTTCAATAGGATCATCGTGCTGCTGCTGATCAGCCATCCACGTGACTGCAGTGTCGCCGAGAGAGCCGAGTAACGTCAAGCGCAGCCTCGCTACGCCCAGAGGTGCATCGGGTGCCTTTTTGTATGCCGAGTTGGGAAGATGAACGGTTCCGGCTTACAATCCCTGCATACGGGAAGGCGTCACCAAGCACACCTTACGACAGGCCGACAGCATCATGCGGCAGGCCGTCGCCACATGGGAAGGGGTTGAGTCATGAACCGTTGGAGCAGGAAATTCCGCCGCATCGGCTTGGCCATCGGTTGTGTAGCGATCATTTCGGCTCTCGGCGTGACATGCCCCCCGCCCTTCGGGCCGCGTTTCGTCGATATCGAGCTGGTCAATCTCACGGACTTCGACGTCGATCCGCGGATTTTCATCCACCCTGTCAGCGAAGTGCCGTTCGAGGAGCTGTTCCGCCCTGAAAACGAGCTTATCGTCGATCCCTTGCTGCTCCCCGGCGAAGAGGCGATCTTCACTTTCCGTTGCCAGGACGTCGGGACGATCGGGTCGGACTTCGCGCTGATGTTTATCACGCCGATTCTCGCGATCGAGAGCGACAACGGGCCCGTCGTCGACGAGGGTATCGACTTCTTCTGCGGCGACATCGTGAGTTTCGTCTTCATCGACGACGGTATCGAGTTTTACACGAGCGTCGAAGTAAATGGCGTCATCATTATCGACTAAAAACTGAGCCGCCCGCCCCGCAAGCACACAACGAACGGAGCAGCGATGACGTGCTGTTTCGATCGTATCGGTATTGTGCGAAGTCCCGCCGTGGATAAGGCCTAACTCAACGCGATCACCACAGTCAGAAACATCCACGGGACATAGAACAGCAGGAACAGGATGCGGACCCACTTGGGGTTCCAGTCGTATCGCCAGTAGATCAATTCGACGACCAGCAAGGCCGGCAGCGGCAAAAGCCAATAGGGGAAAAAGTACGCGCCGACACCCCAGACCGTCAGCACGGCAAAGGTGAGAACCACCTTGCGAAACTCGCGCCGTTGAAATGGCAGGTCACGGTTGGCCAACCATGTCTTGCGGGGATGAAACGATCGGCCGCACTCCGGACAGACGCGCGTCGTCAAACCCGTCAGGTCATAACCGCAGTGCGTACACGCCAATTCCCATTCCGCGGGAATCGGCCCGCCGGTATCCGTATGCGTCGGAGCGCGGGCGGTGACGGGGGCCAGTTTGACGGGGCCATCCTCGGGGCCGATCGGCCCGATCGGCCGACCGCAGCTCGGGCATGCCGCCACCCGCAAATCGGCCAGCGACCGCCCGCACCCCTCGCATTGCAACTCTTCAAGAGGAAGCGGAGGCAGCATCTCGGGCGTGTCCTGCGGTTCACTGTCCATCGCTCGACCTCGAAAGACGGCGATTCGATCGCGCCAATGCCCCATGGCCGCTTCGTCGGCTGCGATTCGGCCGATCAACGCTACGCAACGCTCCCCCCCGTCTACAGGATGCCCGAATCAGCTCGAGTCCGCCAGCTATTGACTGGCGGATAGAAATCACTAGCCTGAAAGGATTACCGCGGCATGGCGGCCGGGAATCGACCGCTAGCGCCTGCAATGAATGAAGTTACGGCGCAGCATCACCGGTAATCCACCGGCCGATGGCCCCTGATGAGCACCGGTACATGATCGGAACTCTCCAAAGATACGTCACGCGCGAGCTGTTCAAGACGTTCGCACTGACGGCTGTCGGCCTGACGCTGGTCTTTACGCTCTGCGGCGGCGTCATGAACATGATCCAGGCCGAGGTCCTCAGCGCGGTGCAGCTCGCCCAGCTCGTCGCCCATGTCCTGCCGATCTCGGCGACCTTGACGTTGCCGATCTCCGCCCTGTACGCATGCGCGATGGTCTATGGGCGCCTGGCGGCCGACAACGAGTTCGACGCGTGCCGGGCCAGCGGCGTCAACATCCATCGGCTTCTGATGCCGGCCTTCCTGCTGAGCATCTTCACCGCGTCATTCACCTACACGTTCAGCAACCATCTCATCCCCGAGATGATCGCCCAGCTCGACGCGATGGTCCGCAAGGATGCGCAGAGGATCGTCTACCAGCTTCTGGCCACGCGCGGTTACGGGCGATACATGGGCTATGTGCTTCATGCGGGACGGACCGAGTTCATCGAACACGACGCGAACCACCATACGATCCACATCGAACGGGCAGCCTTCATCGAGCTGGAGGGGGAGCGCCTCTCGCGGTGCGGGACGGCCGAGCACGCCCTCATCGAGTTTCTTCCGGACCCGGACACGGACATGCCCACGATCCAGGCGAACCTCTTCAACATCCGCAGCCTCGACGTGACGCGCAACCAGTTCATGGAGTTCCGCGAGCAGCCTTTCGACCCGATCCCGATCCCGATGGAACGGCGACTCAACCCCAAGTGGCTCACACTTCCGGAGCTGCTCTACTTTCAGAACAACCTCGCGGAACTGCCGACGATCCAGAGGTACCTCGAATCGCTCCGCCGACTCATCCGACGCGCCCAGTTTTATCAGTACGTCTATGAGAGCCTGACGGGGCCGGACGCAGTCTTCCGCGCCGAGGATGACCGTGTCGCCTACGAAGTGCGGGCCAGGCAGGTCAGCCAGGAACTCGAAAGCCTCCGGCCGATCTTACGCGGGGTGACGGTCGTGGAAACGCGCCCCGACGGCACGCGCCGGATCTATGAGTCCGAGGACTGCCGGATCGAAGTCGAACGGGCACGCGGCGCCCCCGACGTCCATTTGTTGGCGATTCGGTTGCGCGGCGATGCCACGATGCGGGACGTCACGGTCGACCGGAACGCTACCGCGGTCCAAAGAGACATGCAGCTCGACCGGGTCGCGCTGCCCGAAACGATCCCGGGCAACACGCTCGACCTGGACGTCGAAACGCTGGTGGGCGACATCCGCGATCCGGCATCGTTCAACAGGGATCTCCCACCGCTGGGGCTCGGGCCGCGCGTCGAGGAAGCCCGCCAGCGGGATCGCACGGAGATCATCCGCGCGGGCCTGAAGATCGCCGGGATCATCCATTCGCGTCTGGCGTTCAGCGCCTCTACGCTGATCATTCTCATCCTGGCCGCGGCCCTGGGAATCATTTTTCGCGGCGGGCAGTTGCTGACCGCGTTCATCATCAGCTTCGTGCCCGGCCTGCTCGTCGTGGTCATGAACATCATGGGCCGTCAGCTCATGGAAAATTCCGGCACGCACCTGACCGGGATGACCCTCATCTGGGGCGGACTGGTCGTGCTGGCGATTGCGGACATCGTCGTGCTGGGACGCTATCTGAAGCGATAAAAGCATCGGCCGTGCCCCGAACCGGGATCGGCCTTATCAATCGGCCTTGGAAACATGAAAACGCTCGATCGTTATCTGGTCGGCTCGTTCCTGATCAACTACCTGCTTTCGCTGGGCGTGTTGATCAGCCTCTACGTCGTGCTCGACCTTTTCGTGAATCTCGACCGGTTCACGGAAAAGGGCCACGAAGTGACGCGCGTCCTGGCCAACATGGCCGACTACTATTTCTTCAACCTGCCGCTCTATTTCTCGCAATTGTCGGGCGTGATCTCCGCCTTCGCCGCCTGCGCGACGATCGCCCGGCTCCAGCGCCAGAACGAGATCACTGCCATCCTCTCGTCGGGTACGAGCCTCTATCGCGTGGCCACTCCGGTCATCGCCGCGGCCCTGATGACCAATGTGCTGCTCGTGATCAACTACGAAACCATCCTGCCCGGCATTGCCCCAAAACTGGCCCGAACCCGCAACGACGTCGAAGGCGAACGGGTCTACAGCGTCTGGTTCGTCCGGGACGGCGAAAGCCGACTCATCAGTGCCGAACAGTTCTCGCCCAAGCTCCAGGCGATTCGAAACTTCATCGTACTCGAGCTGTCCACCGAGCCGGCGTCGCACGGCCAACTCGAAGCCGTCGTCCGAGCCGACAGGGCGCGGTGGGACCCGGATATCGCCCAATGGAGGCTCATCCCCCACGGCGTGCGGATCCCGGCGGTCAGCGGGCAGGAGGGAGGCCTGTTCGGACAGGACATCATGGAACGCGAACGGCTCGAAGTTTATCCGTCCGCGCTGACGCCCGAAGAACTGCGGCTGAGGCAGAATGCACAGTGGCTCGGCTTCCTGTCGACCCGCCAGCTGAACCTCCTCGCCCAACGCGGCGACGTTTCGCCCGATCGGATCGCCCAGGGCAAAAATACACGTTTCACCCCGCCGATCGGCAACATGATTCTGCTGGTCATCGGCCTGTCGTATTTCCTCCAACGATACACCGACAGCGTGCTCACACAGGGAGCCAAAGCGCTCGGGGCATGCTCGATCACCTTCATGGTCACCATGGCAGGGCAACAGATGATGGGCATGCTCGACGTCAACCCTGCCTTGCCCGCATGGCTGCCGATCTTCATTTTCGGCCCGATCGCCGTGCTCCTCATGGACTGGATCGAAACGTAGCCCTCCCGCACCAGTTGCGGCTGTATGCATGTAGCGGCCGCCCCCTGTGGCGGCCGTTCATTGACGGGCCAGACGCATGGGTGCCACTGGCGGCTTGTCCGCCAGTGCGGCCATAATCACCCAACGGGCGAGACGCCCGTACCACCCCTGACAGGAGACGCCCGTACCACCCTCATAAGGCGCGCCTCTGTTACTCACTTTTTGTGCTTGCGGGGTGTTTTACGAACCGCTCGGCCGACCCTCCCAGGCGAATGATCGGCCAACGCCTCTTCAAGTCGCCGTGCAAGGGTCAACAGGGAACGTTCGATTTGAGCAACGCTCGGCCGGGCTCCCGGCCGCGGCATCACAACCCAGTCACCGGCGGGGGGGAGATCGTGACGCACCCGGCGAAAGGCCTCGCGGATGAGCCGCTTGATCCGGTTCCGCGCCACGGCATTGCCGTATCGCCGACCCACCGCGATGCCCAGGCGGGCTGGCCCCTCTCCGCGACGAACGACGATAAGCGTCAGATCGCGATCGGAAACCCGTGCCCCCCCACGGAAGGCGCGATCGAACGCAGACCGGGACCGCATCCGGACCGAGGGCGGCAAGGTGTATCGGCGAGCGGGGGCACACATGATCACCCATTATAAGGCACGCGGCGTTTTTCATGGACCCGCCAAACCCGTCAATCGCCCGGGGGGGGGCGCCCATGCGACGGTCGAGTCGGTTCTTCCTCCCGTTGCCGGTCACCCCGCAAAAAGCTATCCTGCCTGCGAGAGAATCCCCCGGCCTCGGCCGGATGCGTCCAGAAAGCAGGAACCTATGGATCTGCGCGAATTCCAGCAGTTGATCGACCGGATGTACTCGGACAAGGACCGCCAGCGCGGCGCGCCGGGGACGTTTTTGTGGCTGTTCGAGGAGGTCGGCGAGCTGGCGGCGGCTGTGGCCGAGGGCAAAGATCAGAGGGCACTGGCCGAGGAGTTCGCCGATGTACTCGCCTGGCTGGCAACGCTGGCCAACGTGACCGGCGTGGACCTGGCCGACGCCCTGCACGCCAAGTACGGCCAAGGCTGCCCCGGATGCGGCCACATGATCTGCACGTGCACTGTCAAACCGTAACAGGACGGCAAACCGTAACAGGACGGGCGACCGACCCGTCCATGCGAAGGGAGCGACGATGCGAGCTCGAATCCTTGCCTGGAGTTATAAACTTTCAGTCGTCCTGGCGAGCGGCTACCTGCTTCAGGCGGGTTGCGCGCGCACTCTGCAGCGGGAGATCGAGGTGCTCTTCGCGCCCGCGGCCAATCCGACCCTGCTCTACAACAGCTGGGTCTTCAACCAGCTCGGGCCGCAATTCGTGGCCTATTTCAATCGAATCTTCTAGCCCTGCTCGGCTGCGACGTCGTCGGCCGCTTCCTCTGGGGCGTTCGCATCGGCCGAGCCTTCCTCGAGAAGCGGCGGGTCTTCGGGCAGAGGCAGTGCATGGGGAGAGGGAACGGGAATGCCCGAGCGGTTCGCGTAATCTTCCACCAGCGATTCGCGTATCACGATCTCGACGCGACGATTGTCGGCGCGTCGCTGCGGGTCGTAGACGGGCGGGGCGAGCGGTTCGGCCGCCCCGACGGCCATGATCCGGATCGCGCAGGCTGTGACGCCGCGCGAGACGAGTTCTTCGGCGACGTGGGCGGCCCGATCGTAGGAGAGCCGCCACGTATCCTGGACGGTCCAATCGTCCGGCAGCGGCGTGTCGGCGGCATGGCCTCGGATCTCGATCTTGTTGCGATGGCCTCGCAACGCAGCCCCGATCTCCTCGAGCGCTTTTTTGCCGTCGTCGGTCAGTTCCGCCGAAAACGGCTCGAACAGCAACGGCCCGCCGAGCGTGATCTCGCTGCCGTCGCGGATGTTGCGGATACGGAAGTGCTCGCCGTAGATCCCCTCCTCATCGCTGTCGCCGCGGTCGCGTGGCATCTGCGGAGGGACGATCGATTCGAGTTTGTTGATCAGCGAGTGGAAATCGATCGAGGCGTCGACCCGTTTGCCCACCTGCCCTGACATACCCAGCGCCTCGCGGATCGACTGCACGGCGGCCGTGAATTTGTCGTCGACGATCTCGAAGTTCGCGATCGACACGAGCATGACAAAGAACGTCAGCAGCAGGGTCACCATGTCGCCGTAGGTCACCATCCACGACGGCGCGCCCGCTTCTTTTTTTTGCGATTTCTTGGCCATGTGGATGCCTGAATCGAGGCCGGCGGCGGTTTACTTGCGCGAACCCGGCCCCTTGAGCGCTTCCCGCTTATTGGCCGGCACGAACACCGCGAGCTTGGCCAGCGTCACGCGCGGGTTGTCGCCGGCCTGGAGCGACAGGATGCCCCGCAGCATCACCGTCCGCAGCAGCATCTCCTCCTCGTGCCGATAGAAAAGCTTGTCGGCCAGGGGCAGAAAAACCATGTTGGCCAGGATCGCCCCGTACATCGTCGTCAGCAGTGCGATGGCCATCCCCGTCCCGATCTGCGACGGGTCGCTCAGGTTGCCGAGCATCGCGACCAGGCCGATGAGCGTTCCGATCATGCCGATGGCCGGCGCGTATTTACCGAACGTTTCGAG
>PWPN01000254.1 GCA_003557125.1 Phycisphaerae bacterium
CAGGGAGGGGACTGCAAAGACGATTCCGAACGCTATGGCATATGTTCGAATTCGATGCATAATGGTTTGAGCGTGCCCCCGCCACGCGGCTGTATGTAAAAGGTTATCATACACCATACGATGTAACGGTCCAAGCAGTTTCACTCCGCCACGTAAATTCTAGGGCAGAGTTGCCGCGTCGGCCGCCTGAGACCCTCTTAAGGGCCTTCTGAGGGGCCTCGGTGGACTTACGGACGAGAAACAGATAAAAAAGAGCCTTTGCCGGGGGCGGTTTACCCCGGGCACCCGCCCGATCCGCCCGGTGTTGTCCCCATGACAGGAGAGTGGTCTCTTGGCTGAGGAACCCTCCAAAGAGATGCGACCGACGGAAGATGCGAGCAAGGCGCTCCAGGAGAACGCAGGGGCGGATCGCCCCGCCATCGCCGGTGGGACCGGCCGGGTCGATGTCCCCAAGGGACTCTGGTCGCAATGCCCCTCGTGCCAGGCAACGGTCTATCAGAAGGTGCTCGAGGAATCGCTTCACGTGTGCCCGGAGTGCGGGTATCACCATCGCATCTCCGCGCGGACGCGAATCGAACAGCTTGTCGATCCGAACACATTCGAGGAGTTCCTGACGGACCTGGTCTCCACGGACCCGCTCAAATTCGAAGACCGGGTCAGCTACAAGCAACGGATCCGCGAGGCACAAGAGAAAAGCAACGAGACGGAAGCGGTCGTCGTGGGCAAAGCTTTCATTCGAGGGCGACCGGTCATCCTGGCGGTCATGAACCCGTTCTTCATCATGGCTTCGATGGGAGCGGTCGTCGGGGAGAAGGTCACCGCCGGGATCGAACGTGCGGCCGACGAGAACATCCCGTTCGTCATCATCACCGCTTCGGGCGGCGCCCGAATGCAGGAGGGGATGGTCTCGCTCGTGCAGATGGCCAAGACATCCGCGGCGTTGGCCCGGCTCGACGACGCCGGCGGCCTCTATATCGTCGTGATGGCCGATCCGACGACCGCCGGCGTGGCTGCCAGCTTCGCATCGCTCGGGGACATCCATCTGGCCGAGCCCGGCGCGATGGTCGGCTTCGCGGGGCCGCGTGTCATCGAGAACACGATCAAAGCCAAGCTGCCCGACGGCTTCCAGTCGGCCGAGTTCATGCTCGAGCACGGCTTCATCGACCGCATCGTCCGCCGCCCCAACCTGCGTACGGAAATCGCACGACTCATCGACTACGCAGGGAAATGACCGCATCGTCATGTTCAAGGTAACCGCCCTTTAGAAAAGGCGTTGATGCGCATTACGGCCTGTCTGGGTAGCTTTTCACATCACATTCACCGTCGGCTCAGAAAGCCTACCGTCGATTCCATGAACCGTTGGCGCAGGGCGGATTGGCCTTGGCTGTTTTGGGATTTGAGGTCGTCCAGGTTCGCGCCACAATAGGCACAGCCGAGCCGATCGAGATGGAACGCGACGTACGTCTGCCAGTCCCCTTCCAGCGTGCCCAGCAGGTACGCACCGAGCGTGCTCCGTTTCAGGCAGCTCAAACGCTGCTCCTGCCAGATCGCACTGAGCAGATCGTCAGCCATCCAGGTCTCGTCGGCCGGCGCCTCGACACCGACGCGCGCGCGGAGGCGACCGAGCGTGCGATGCTTGAGCATAGCCACATGCTTTTCACTGACGCCGGCGATCTCGCCGATGTCCTTGTTGCGAAGCTGACAGTAATAGAGCATCTCGACGATCTGAAGATCGCGAAAGTTCCCCGACTGCTTGTAGTGGTCGATCATTTCGCGCAGCGCGTCGGTCAGGAGCGCTTTTCGCTTTTCGAGTTGCTCATCGGCGCGGGCGTACCAGCTGGCCGTCGGATCGGGCGCGGCGAACCGCGCGTCCGCAACGCTCGAATCACCCGTACCCGGATCGGCCAGGACGTCCTGAAGCAGGCAGACGCCCACCTTTCGGCCGCGGTACGTGTCGATGATCTTTCGCCGCAGGATCGCGAACAGGTAGGTTTCGAAGCCGGACTCTTCCCGGAAGCCGGGCAGTGCGCGGAGAAAGCTGATCAGCGTGTCCTGCACGAGATCTTCCGCGTCGGCTGACCGCCGGGTCCTGCTCCGCGCAAAGGCCAACAGGCGCCCCTGGTACCGGTCGATGAACTGCGACCAGCCCTCGGCGCTGCCCTGCCGGATCTGCTCGAGCAGGTAGCGTTCCGACTCGTTGAGTTGGCCCATAACGAACCGTTCTCACGTCAGCATGCGCACGCACCAGACGCCAACCGCCGCCATCATGACCGCGGCGATCCGCACCGACCAGACATAGTACCCCCGGGTGGCCGAATCGAGAAACAGGTACACGACGCCGATCAGCACAAGCAGCCCGGCTACCGACAGGATCGCCTGGATCCAGCTTGCGCGGAGGCCTCGGTCGTAGCTGAAATACGCATCGAGAAGCGTGTCGGCCTTTTCCGGCGTCACGTGCACGCGCATCGCGCACGAGTAGAGCGTGCCGTAAGGCCTGTCGTATGTCTGCACGAACGAATCGCTCTGAAGCTGCCCCATCTCCAGCCAGCGGGGAACGACCTCGCCCAGC
>PWPN01000109.1 GCA_003557125.1 Phycisphaerae bacterium
GCACGCAATAGACCTCGGCGATGTCGCCGCAATACCACCGCAGCAGGTCGATCCGATGGATGCCGGACCCGATGATGACGCCTCCGCCGGCCTTGTCCGGGTCGCACAGCCAATGGTCGCTGGGCAGCCAGAGGTTCTGCTGGTGGTCCGCGCGGGCCATGGTGATCGGCCCGATCACCCCGGCCATGAGCTGCTGGTGGATGAGCTGGTGTTGCGGGTCGAAACGCTGGGACTGGGCGACCATGAGAATGCGGTCTGCCCGGGTGGCGGCTGCGATCATCGCGTCGGCGTCGGCGAGGTTCGTAGCCAAGGGCTTTTCGACGAGTACGTGCTTGCCCGCGTCGAGCGCCTCGATCGCGAGCGTCTTATGCTGATCGTGCGGCGTGCACAGGACGACCGCCTCGATCGAATCGTCGTCGAGGATGGCTCGCCATGTGCGGGCCACCGTGCGGAGTTGGCGGGCACGGCGCTGAGCGACGTCGTCCTGCCGATCGCAGACCGCGGAAATTTCAATGAGTGGGCGATGGTTGATCATGGCCCGACCATGGGCGACACTGATGCTGCCACAGCCAATGAGAGCGGTCGTCACGGGCTCCATCGTCAACCTCCCTGGACATGTGATTCATCCGATGGCCGACCCTGAACACATCTGTACGCGGGACACGCGAAGGTCAAGGCCGATCGGCCGACATGATGTCGCGCACCTTAGCAACGGACGCCTCAGCCGGCAAGCGCCACAGAAGCAATCGCTGTATCTTCTGAATTAGGATAGCGCGGTTACGTGCCTATTCGCCACGATTTTTTTGCGATGTGCTTTTTGTATGGAGCGCGCACCGCGTTGTATCGGCAGTGGCTTTGGCTGGGAAGGATCCCGACCAAAGTGATTGGAAGGGTCCGCTCGTCATAGGGTGCATCGCCGACGGGCAAGATGCCCGTACCACCCTGTCAGAGTCATTCGGGACCGATTTGGATGGGTCCGGTCGTCAGTTCGACTTGGCCGCGCTGGACCTGCTCGGCCAGGGCAACGGCCTGCTCGTAGAGCGCGTCGAGGATGTCGGCCTCGGCGACGGTTCGCACTTTTTCGCCCCGCACGCAGATCACGCCTCGCCCTTTGCCCGCGAAGACCGCGACGTCGGCACCCTCGGCCTCGCCCGGCCCGTTCACCACGCATCCCATCACCGCCACCTTGAGCGGGACGGGGATCGTCGCGAGTCGCGCGCGGACCTGCGCGACGAGCTTGAGCAAATCCACCTCGATGCGGCCGCACGTCGGGCAGGCGATCAGCTCCGGCTCCGTTCGTGCACGGAGACCCAGGCAACAGAGCAATTCCTTGCCGTCGTGTACTTCCTCGAGCGGGTCGGCTGCATAGGAGATGCGGATCGTGTCGCCGACACCCTCAGCCAAAAGCGTCGCCAGGGCGGTCACCGATCGGATGCGACCCGTCTCGGGCGGGCCGGCATGCGTGACACCCAGATGCAGCGGATAATCGAACCGCTCGGCCATCGCGCGGTAGACATCGATCACGACGCGCGGGTCCGGGCTCTTGGCAGCCAGCACGAGGTCTTCAAAACGCTCCGCTTCGAAGATGCCGATCGTCTCTTCGAGCTTGGCGATCATGAGGGCGATCATCTGCCGGTGCGGGTCGGATGCGAGTTTCTGCATTTCGGCGTATCGGAGGGCCTTGTCGCGGCGCTCCACGATGCTGCCCTCGTTGACGCCGACACGGATCGGGATGCCGGCTGACCGACAGGCGCCGATGACCTCGACGACCTGCGCCCGATCCTGGATGTTGCCGGGATTGAGGCGGATCTTGTGGACGCCGGCGTCGACCGCTTCGAGGGCCCGCTGGTAGTGGAAATGCACGTCCGCGACGACCGGGATCGGCGATTGCCGGAGGATCGCAGGCAGAGCGGCTGTGTCGCGTGCTTCGGGAACGGCTACGCGGACCACGTCGCAGCCCGCGGTCGCAAGACGATGGATCTGGGCGACCGTGGCGTCCACGTCGTGCGTCGGCGTGCTGGTCATCGACTGGAGCACGACCGGGGCGCCGCCGCCCAGCGCGACGGAGCCGACGTGTACCTGCCGGGTGGGGCGACGGGTGCGATCCGGCAACGGCGTAGCGGAATGGGCGGTCATCGAAGCGGTTCTCCCAAGTGCGTATCGGAACGATCCAAAAACCCATTGTAAGACGAGAAGGTGAGTAACCAAAAGTCGCAGCCCGGCGAGTCAGCCGTTGCGGTGGCTCCTCACAGGGCTGACTTGACCCCCATGGGCCGTCCCGATACCGTCGCCGGTTGGTTAAAAAGGGGTCACTCAAGGTCGGATTCGGGTTTGGCGAGGGGGTTGCGATGGTTATCAAAGCGTGCACCAAAGCGTGCATCGTCGTCATGGGGGCGGCAGGGCTGCTGGTTGCCGGTGTCGGGTGTACGGAACAGGCAGGGCCGCGTTCCACACCCATTCAGGAGCGGTGGGAGCCCGCCCGGGAGGAATCGCCCGCGACACCGACGGCGGAACACAACTCGGCCGAGGAACGTGAGGCTTCTTCGAGCGGGAACGCGGTCGCC